>JAQVBK010000001.1 GCA_028690365.1 Candidatus Cloacimonadota bacterium | reverse complement strand
CCAATCTTCTCTTTGAGTTCCCCCAGTTTATTTGATAAACATAATATTGCCATGAGTTCAGAAGCAGGAGTTATATCAAATGAGTCTTCCCTGGGAACTCCCTGTTTCTTGCCGCCCAAACCGATAACAATATCACGAAGAGAACGATCATTTGCATCCAGAACTCTCTTCCAGACTATTCTGCGGGGATCTATCTCCAATTCATTTCCATTGTAGATATGATTATCAATCAACGCAGCAAGATTATTGTGGGCAGAAGTAACCGCATGCATATCACCGGTGAAATGCAGATTGATATCTTCCATGGGGAGAACCTGTGAGTAACCACCACCTGCCGCACCCCCTTTTACTCCAAAAACCGGTCCTAAAGATGGCTCTCTTATCGCTACTATAGTTTTTTTCCCGATTTTGTTCAATGCCTGAGCCAAACCAATTGAATTTGTTGTTTTACCTTCTCCGGCAGGAGTAGGAGTAATGGCAGAAACCAATATAAGTTTACCCTGAGGATTCTTTTTTACCCTTTCCAAAGTTGAATACTTGATTTTTGCTTTATAATCACCATACAACTCGATATCTTCAGGCTTTAGCCCAATAGATTCAGCTATTTCCACAATTTTTTTCATTTTTGTGTTTTGTGCAATTTCTATATCTGATAACATTATTTTCTCCTTTGCCGGACAAGGTTTCTGCCGGTTCTGATGTCAGACCAACAACATATTTTTCAGATTATTCAATTTAACAACGTGCCTGGTTTCTTCTTCAATAATAGCACCAAGAACATCTCTGGTTCGCGAATCTGTTACATTCATACTTATTGAATGAAAATAGAGCAGTGTATCCTTTTCAAAATTTATTGCATTATTGATGATTTCGATCTCGTTCTTTGCATCTCTGGCTAACTTTATTGCAGAATCAGGTGTATTGAAAATCCTTGATTCCACTATTGCATTCATATAGGAAGATATTAAATCCCAATCGGTGGTGGATTCAAGTTCGATATCTTCAATTTTGCTTCTCAATGACTTGAAAAGTTCTTCATGCTTTACTTCTTCATCTCTCAGCATTACCAGTATTTCTTTTGCTTTTACCGATAAATCTTTTCTTTCAAGAGCTCTTGTGTAATAAGAATAGCCACTCTTTTCAATCTGAACAGCCATCTCGATTACTTCGTTTATTGATATTTTATTCAACTCTCCTCCTGTTAGTTCTCTTTGAGAAATTCCTGATCGTATATTTTCTCAAATTTGAACTTATGTTCTGCTTCTTCACCGGCAAGTCGTTCAAAAATTGCAAAAAGTTCAGTTCCCTTGTACTCTTCTGCCAGATCAGAATATAGTTTTTGTGAAGCTTCTTCTCTTTTCATTGCGGTAATCAGTATGTCCTGATAAGTCATGTTTCCGGTAGGAACAGCCTCCAGCAGATAATTACTAATTTTAAGATCTTTGACTTCTTTGGGTTTAATTTCTTCGGATCCCTTTTTTCTGATTCCTTCGAGAACTATAATATGACCTTTTTCCATGTCTTCCAGATCTTTTAAAATATCAACCTGAGGCTTGAACTTTGTCATATGTTGCAAATCACGATAGAATTGAACCGCCTCTTTCTCTTTCTCAACTGCAAAATCCATAATTGCATTAAATTCTTCTATCTGCATTCTTACTCCTTTCTTTGTAAGGATTATAAATAAAAAAGGATACCAGAATCTGGTATCCTAAAAAAACTACTCTTCATACAGGCTAAACATATCCTTTCCTACTCCACAAACCGGACATGTCCAGTCATCGTCAAGATCTTCGAAAGGGATATTGTCGTTTTCTGCCGGGTCATATACATAACCGCAAGCATCACATACATACTTTTCCATCAATCCTCCTGGGTTTCGTTATCTATTTCTCATCAGACAGCTACTTCAATGTCATATCAGAAACATTATCTCAACCATTGTTATACCATGTCTTTCTAGCAGATACAACATTGGCAATGGTTTTCCGACAGTTGACTCGACACTCTTGTAACGTCACAGAGAAAAAGTATGGATTAATAATTCTCCATGAAAAGCTCGAAATAACTTCTCGGGTGCAGACAAACAGGACATTCTTCAGGTGCTTCAATCGATTCTACTATGTGTCCGCAGTTTAGACATTTCCAGAAAACCTTGCCATCTTTTTTGAAAACTTTGTGGCTTTTTACATTTTCATGCAGTTTTCTATACCTTTCTTCATGCTTTTTTTCTACTAAAGCAACAAGTTTAAAAACTTTTGCAATCTCAGGATATCCTTCTTCTTCTGCTACTTTGGCAAATTCCGGATAGAGCTGTGTCCATTCTTCATTTTCACCCATTGCAGCATACTCGAGGTTCTTCAGAGTTTCACTGCTTAATGCAGCGGGATAACCAGCATTAATTTTTATTTCTTCACCTTCCATACCTTTTGCCAGCAACTGTTTTAAAAACAATTTTGCATGTTCTTTTTCATTTTCGGCAGTTTCAAGAAAGATAGTAGAAATCTGTAGAAATCCCTGTTTTTTTGCAGTTGAAGCATAATAAGTATAACGTGTTCTTGCCTGAGATTCTCCGGCAAATGCTTTCATCAAATTTTCCGCAGTTTTTGAATTTTTGAATTCCATCAATTTCCTCCTGTTATTATTGTTTAATTTTTTTGTGACAAAACCACCAGTCAAATGATTCACAATCCGTAATCTTTCTTTTAACTTGTTCACTGTTGGTTGGTGGTGAAATAATTACGTTATCTTTTATCAGGTCGTTTTCAGGCCAGTCGGCAGGAAAGCTTACTGATTCACGGTCTGACAGCTGCAACATTCTAATAATCCTGAGAATTTCCTTAACACTTCTGCCAATTTCGTGGGGATAATAAAGCAATGTTCTGATTATCCCTTTTTCATCAACTATATAAAGTGCCCTTACCGTATTTGTTCCTTTCCCTGGATGTTTAAGGCCCATATTTTCTGCAATTTTTTCACTTGCAGCTATGAGTGGAAATTCTACTTCAACAGACAAATTCTGTTTAATCCACTGTAACCAGTTGAGATGAGAATAAATCTGATCAATCGACAAACCAATAAGTTCACAATTCAAGGCTTTAAAATCACTATATCTTTTTTGAATTGAATAAAACTCAGTTGTGCAAACCGGCGTAAAATCTGCCGGATGACTGAAGAACACAAACCACTTACCTTCAAAATCCCGGGGGATATTCATAAAACCTTTTGTGGTATGTACCTTCAGTTCAGGGAATTTGTCTCCCAACAACGGAATCCTGATTTCACTCATATTGTCATTTAACCTCGTAATAGCACCTTTTGGGTGAATCTATCAATTCCTCATTTTTTAGATTTTTCAGAATTTTGTCGACTTCTTTTTTATCAACACCGGTTAACTCAGAAATTTCACCAGCTTTAAGAGGCTTCCCTGACTTTTTCATAGCCTCCAGAATTATAGTCTTTGCCGCTTCCATAGCTTACCTTAACTTTTCCACAATCCATGCACATTGCAGAATTCACGAACTTCTATAATATCAGTTTTCTTAACAGGAAATTCTGCATGTGGAGATTGGTTAGGAGAAAGTTCAGCCCTGCATACTTTGTCCTTAGTCAGAACTTCGATGAACTTGATATAGTGTTTTTCCAGCATTGGGTGATCAACTTCCTTCCCGACTTTGACTAAAATACCGGATTTTGTTTCTTCTACATATGGAACATGTTTCTCTGTAGTTGCATCTTTTGTCTGAGCATCAAGTTTATTCATAGGTTCACCGCAACATACTAATGCAGGTGCTCCTTCATGTACGACTTCAACTACATTTCCACAAATCTCACAACGATAAAGTTCTCTTATACTTGTCATTTTCCCTCCTAATTGTTTGTTGGCGGAGTAAACGCTCTCTGAGCCAGTTCATTGTCCATCATAAGGATTCCTTGTCCTTTACCATCAATCATTTTAAGTTTATTTAAAATAGCATCCATGGTTGCTTCCTCTTCAACCTGTTCATCTACATACCAATTGAGGAAACTCTTTGTTGCATGATCTTTTTCTTCAATAGCAATATCCATCAACTCATAAATAGATTTTGATATGAATTGTTCGTGTTTATAAGATTTTTCAAAAATCTCGATTATTGAAGAAAATTCAATTTCCGGTTTATTGATTTGTTCCAGATAAACTCTTCCGCCTCTTTCTGCGAGATATTCGAAGAATTTCATAGCGTGGAATCTTTCTTCCAAGACCTGCATTTTCATAAAATTGGCAAATCCCGGAAGATTTACACTTTCAAAATAAGCTGCCATAGATAAATAAAGATATTCTGAGAATAATTCCTTGTTAATCTGGGCATTAATTGCATCCTGTAATCTTTTACTAATCATGATATTCCTCCTTATTGATTTCATAGATTTTTTTCAAAACTCTCTCTAATCTCCAGAAGAGTTTCTTTTGTTGGAACATATTGAACTTTTATTTTATCCAACAGATCAAATCCGCATGACTTGAGTTCATTTTCAACGATCTCAACAGATTGACCGCCCCAGCCATAGGAACCAAAAGCAAACCCAGTTCTTCCTTTGGGAGCAAGTCCCTTCAGATACGCCAGAAAAGCTGCTACTGTGGGTAAAATATTGTTGTTGAGAGTTGGTGATCCGACTCCTAGATATTTCGCAGTAATAATATCTGTCATTATATCCGAGATATGGTTTGACTGTAGATTTCGCATTTTTACGTAAATACCCTTATTTTCGAAAGATGATTGAATCGCTTGTGCAATTTTTTCAGTTGATTTCCACATTGTGTCAAATACAATTACTGCAGTATTCTCAACTTCATTTGCGGACCATTTTTTATATTCTCTTAATATCTCAGGAATTCTGCTGCGGTAGATTATCCCATGACTCGGACAGATTACCTCAATATCCAGATTTTCTACAACTGTTAGCGCTTTTTTTACCTGATTACTGTAAGGAAGCACAATGTTGGCATAATATTTCTTTGCTTCTTCTATTAGAATATTATAAGGATATTCATCATCAAATCTTTCAGAAGAAGCTATATGCTGACCAAAAGCATCATTAGAGAAAAGAATTTTTTCTTCCTTACAATAACTAACCATATTATCCGGCCAATGAACCATTGGCGTTTGGACAAAACTCAGAGTTCTCTTTCCTAGCTCCAGAACATCACCGGATTTCACAGCATTATATTTCCATTTATCCCCATAATGTTTTGGTAATCCTTCAGCTCCTTTTTGAGAAGCGAATATTTTTGCATTAGGACAGTATTCCAATATAAGTGGCAATGAGCCTGAATGATCCATCTCAATGTGGTTTTGTACGATGTAATCGATTTTGGCGGGATCAACTATTTCTGAAATCCTTTCTAATTGTTCTTTAAACATATAACTTTTCACATTGTCAATTAACACTATTTTCTCATCAACAATTAGATATGAATTGTATGTTGAACCTCTTTGAGTAAGATAACCATGGAAATTTCTCAAATCCCAGTCAATTCCACCAACCCAATAAATACCATCTTTTATTTTTACAGGTTTCATTAATCCTCCACTATTTTTTTTTATCATTCTGACATTCAGGACAATAAAAAGTACTTCGACCTGCCTGTTTAATTCTGACTATATCTGCTCCACAAGAGCATTCTTTCTTTTGATAAACTCTGAGGAAATTTTGAAAATTGCCTGTTTTATTGTCAACCCTTCTGTAATCAGAAATCGTAGTACCGTTGTTCTCTATAGCGGATTTCAAGATAACCCGCATAGATTCTACAATTCTTCGGGATTGCTCCTTAGTTATATCTTTCCCGGCAATCGTCGGTAAAACTTTTGCCCTGAAAAGAATTTCATTAACATAAATATTACCCAGACCAGCAATTAACTCCTGTTGAAGAAGAATATTCTTCACCGGAGCAGTTTTACCCTTGAATATTTTTAACAGATAACTGGGATTGCACTCTTCGCAAAGCGGCTCTAATCCAAGTTTGGAAAAAAATTGGTCGTATGATCTACGGTTAATCAGATATATTTTTCCAAATGTTCGAACATCATGAAAAAGCATAGAATTGCCATTTTCAAAGAAAACTTCAGCACGAACGTGGTCTAGCTTACGTTCCCCCTCATTGAAGATAAGTTTTCCTGTCATCCGAAGATGAATAATCATCATGAATTCAGAATCGCTATCAAAAACAATATACTTACCCCGTCTGAAAACTTCTTTTATTCTGAAGGGAAGAAAATCCGCATCAGTGGAATCCTGAATTGTTCCTTTTCTATACTCTTCAATGTGAACAATTGTTCTACCCTGAATATGTATTTTTAGTTCGTCTATTATTGTTTGAACTTCCGGTAATTCTGGCATGATTCCTCTTTATTGCAGAGCTGCTGCTCGTTTTTCTCACGTATAACGTTTCAGTGACAATGTGTTTCTGTTACTATAGCTATAAGACATTTAAACCAACATCTATTTAGTAATTATTCCTATTTATGTCTTCCTACAAATTAAGAACATTTAGTTGTAAACCAAAATTTATTTTACACTATGAACTATTTTACTCATGACATTTTTGCATTAGAAAATATCTTTAGTTAATTAGTATATAAATATCTTTTAATTTTTTTCGTTGGAGTCTTCTCAAATGGTTCTGCCTGCTCTGTTATCTTTTTTATTTTGGAAAACTGTGAGACTTTTGAGTTCGCAAAATTCCTTATGTCAGATAGGATTGATTTGATTTTTGCTTCTACTTCCTTTCCATAGCGATGACCTATGTTTATTTCAGAATCGATAATTTCATAATTAAGGTATACTTTTGCCACGATTTTCCCTT
The DNA here is from genome assembly GCA_028690365.1 of Candidatus Cloacimonadota bacterium. Classification (GTDB taxonomy): domain Bacteria; phylum Cloacimonadota; class Cloacimonadia; order Cloacimonadales; family JAQVBK01; genus JAQVBK01. The sequence continues at coordinate 36,771 of JAQVBK010000001.1, read as the reverse complement.
CTGACTCATAAACTAGAGATTCAAGTACCAGATCGTGCTCATTAATAATGGATTCAATCTCTTCAGGATAAATATTTTCTCCGCTTGGACCCACTATGACATTTTTTATTCTGCCCTTAATGTATAGATAGCGATTTTTTATTACTCCCAGATCACCTGTTTTAAAGTATTTGTCGGTAGTAAAAACCTCTTTTGTTCTGTCAGGATCTTTATAGTAACCCAACATTACATTATCACCTTTCACTTGAATCTCACCTTCTCCATTTTCATCCGGATCTGCAATTCTAACACTAATATTGGGGATTACTGGTCCGGTAGAACGAAATTTTGTTATTGAGGGAGCACAACCGGCAATTAGCGGAGATGTCTCCGTTAAACCATATCCAATAGCATAGGGAAACTTGGCTTCTCTTAAAAATCTTTCAACGTCAGCACTTAGAAGAGCTCCTCCAATTCCAAAGAAATGCAGTTTACCACCAAATGTTTTAAAAAGCTTGCGTCCTGCTACAAAATGAAGTGCTTTTCTTACAAAGGGAATTTTATAGAGATATTTGCGAAGATGATTTTTTGTAAGCTCCGGATAGATTTTTGTTTTAAAGATTTTTTCTATAATCAGGGGAACCGTAAGAATCATGGTAGGTCTTATAAGAGCCATTGCCGGAATCAGAACACTCCCTGTAGGAGGTTTTCTCAAGTAATATATGGAAGCTCCGGTAATCATCGGGATAAGAAATCCAATCGTACATTCATAAGTATGGGACAAAGGTAAGACTGATAATAAGCGGTCAGTATAGGTAACATCCTGAATTGCAAGAGTATTCACAGCATCAAAAATTATATTTTTATTGGTAAGCATTACACCTTTGGAATTACCTGTAGTTCCTGAAGTATAAACAATGGCAGCTAAATCATTTTCATCAACATTGGCTGAAGTTATCCCCGCCATCTGCATAGCTGTTTTTTTTAAACGGTTAATTTCTTTTTTCCCGTCATTGTACAATTTTTTAAATATTTCTTTGTCTTCTTTAAATGGTATCAAACTGAAATCATCAATAAGAATGACTGTGTCCAGAAACTCAGATTTATGATCTTCAATCTTTTCTAAGAATTTTTGAGAAACAAATATTGCTTTTGAACCGGAATGTCTGATTATATGTATAATCTCATTGGCATGAAAATCTGTTAATACCGGAACAGCCACTGCTCCCAGGGTCGTAATTGCAAGATAAGCAATCCCCCAATTTGGACTATTCTCGCTAAGTATGACTATTTTATCGCCCTTATCGATTCCCTGTCTCTTGAGAATTAATTGAACCTCGTTAATCATTACAGAGACTTCTCCATAAGTTAAAGGGTCTTCGCCAACCCAGCCCAGTGCAGGTCTGGAAGAATATTTTGCTACGATTTTACTAAAAGCATTGAGAATTGTATAATCATTAGAATTCTTTGTCATACTGCCTCCACGGGTTGATTTTCCGTTCATCGTCAAATCCGGTTTGAAAATACTCCCAAACATTTTGAGGAACCATACTGCTTATGTTATGACCATTTTTGATTTTCCGTCTGATATCGCTTGATGAAACTTCTATTATGTCAGTTTTCAGAAATATCAATTTATCAATATAATCCAGATTTTCCCATGATTTGTCTCTATTCTTTCGACTCACAACTACAAATTTAACAATCTCCAATAACTCACTGAATCTGTACCATGTCATCAATTGCGGCACAATATCATCCCCGATTATAAAATTGAATTCCACCTCTGGAAACTCACTACGTAAATATTCAATCAAATCAAAGGTATAACTTTTCTTTCCGGGTCTGTAATCTTTTTCTATCAATTCAAAGTGTGGAAAATTTTCTATTGCATCTTTAATGAGTTTACACCTTAGCGTAAATGGTAGTAATTCTTCCGACGATTTGTGGGGCGGGATCCCTGCCGGTACAAACCAGACACGATCTAATTCCAATCTTGACAACACTTCCAAAGCTATGGCTAAATGTCCATTATGTACCGGATTAAAACTTCCCCCCAATAAACCTATTCTCATTAAAATTCTTCCCTTGCTGTAAATATCATATCTGTAGAATCTTTACCAAAACCAAATTCAAAACGAAGACTAAGTTTACTCTCAGGTAAAATTAGGAAGCGAGTTCCAAACCCAAAAGCACATTTTGTTTCTTTCATTCTGATAGCATTAATCTCAGAAGCAACCTGCCCAAACTCTGCAAAAGCTACAAATCCTACTCTTCTCAGAAATCCCTCTTTCCATGGAAAAACTTTATATTCTGTTTTTATCACAGACAAGTAATTGTCAATGAATCGACCCGAATCATATCCACGAATATTATTTCCCAAATCCGGAAGAATTTTAAAAGCTGGATTACCAGTAACCCATCGGAAAAGTCCCTGAAACGCCAGAACTTGTTGATGGGGAAGATCAATAAATTGTCGGACATCCAGTTCACTTTTGAACAAATTATAATCGCTACCTAAAGCATCCGTAAACTTTACACTGCGAAAACTGAGATAATAACCGGAAGTAGAATAATTTTTATCATCTCTTTTATCCAAAGTGACAGCTGCTCCAACTCCTGTAAGCATATTTTTTTCGGAACCTGGAATCGTTTTTTTGGCAAGCTCACCCTCTGAATCCAAATGAGTCATTCTGGTATCAATTATCTGGGCTATCCCTGACAGATAAAGATGTTCTGCCACCTTCTGTTTGTATTCCAATTCAGCTTCATATTGAATCGGCACATATTTTTCCTCATCATCCTCCAGCGTATTGTTTCCTATTCCATAAAATGAACTCGGCCACTTTCTGGCTTTTATGGTAAGATCAATGATTGTACTTTCATCGTTTTTTGTAAATTGAGGCATTATAATTGTCATATACTGCTTATTAATACTAAATAAGGAATTGTTGAGCAATTGAAATTTGTAACTGGCTGAGTCTGCATATTCATAGATAAAAAAAGCTCCTAAAACCAATTTAGTCTCATTGGAGTATGAAGCAAAGGGATATCCTGCCCAACTTGTTTTTTTCTCAACTGCCAGGATTCTACCAAGTAATAGAAAACTGATTATGATAATAATTTTTTTCATATACCTTCCATTAAAGAGAAATGATAAGTTTTTTTGTAGCTATGACAATGAATCTAATTCAAATCAATGAGTTAATTTAATCATGTTTTCCTTATCACCTTCGAGATATTTTTCCATATATGGTTCCTGCAATTCCCTTAATTTTTGTAATACATTTGCAATTCTCGAAACCTGTTCCTCAATTATTTTCAGTTTCCTGACATCTTTCTCTTCAGATGCTGTTTCTTTCAGAATCTGAAGATTACCGGAAATGATCATGAGAGGATTATTAATTTCGTGATTTAGACTTACAGTCATTGCAGCAATAGTCTCCCGTTTTTCCATAGCAACAAGTTTATCATGAGTTTCATGCAGTTCTTTATTAATTCTGGCAATATCTTCATTCTGCTGTTTTAGTTTATCCACCAGGATTCCCTTGTTAAGCAAACCGGCCAGGATAGAAGTGATAATCTGTAGTTCAGGAATTATTTCTTCTGAAATTGCATTGAAATCCTGATGTCCAAAATTAATAACTCCAATTAATTCATTTTCCAACAACAGTGGGACAGAGAGGAATGAATGTATATTTCGGGATGTTTGAGAAATTCCTTTTAAATTGTTCAGCAGAATCGGTCTCTTTTCTTTTGCCACCCAAGCTGAAAATCCTTTTCCAAACTCAAACTCCACTGCTTCGATAAGATCTATTGCCTTTCCTTCCTGAGCAGAAAGCTCAATCTGCTGCTTATCTGTGTCAAACAGAAAAATTGCAGCATGGTCAAATGCAATAATTTTGTGAAGGAAAGAAAACACTTCGGTAAAAAAAGAATCCTTATTGGTCTGGTCAAAATTTTGGACAAGTGATGAAATGCCTTTTATCACTTCTAAATCAATGTTTCTATTTTTCAATCTGCCTTCCTTAGTCTTGTTTGCATCACAAACTGGGAAAAGGTTTACAATGTCAAATTAATTCTCTTTTGGTTAGATATCACTAGAATCTGATTCCAAAATTTCTTTTATAATTTCCAATAATAGAGAGACTATATTTTCCTCGCATGTTTGTTGCAAATCTGCAGACTCTTTCAAGACAAATTCTTCTTCCATTTTGATTGCTCCCAATTATTCTCTACACTATCAAATTTACATATTTTGGAATAGGTTCTGATTTTAAGGTCTCAAAAGTGCTCTGATAATTGACAAGTTCATAACCTCTTTTAACAATTATTTTTTGAATATTATCCCTGAAGCCATTGAAAAAATTACGGGCGGTGTTGTTACTGCAAAATATTTGCAAACTAATTTGCTTGCCCAAATACGAAATTTCAATTCTAAATTCACCCAGATGCGGCAAATTAATCCTGGCATTAATCTTCCCGGGAGTTCCTTCATCAGTGAAGTTTTGGAGAAGCAGATAATAAAAAGAGCCACTCAGTGAAAAAATAACACAATCCAATTTAGCTTCCTGATGCAGAGAATTAATTTCAGATATTATTATGAATGTTTTCTGTAATCTTCCTAATTCATCTCCCTGTAAGGATGCAGTCAAATCTAAATAATCGGAGTGCTGACTTAAGAGCCAGAAATTCTGGATAGGATTATTTGCTGATGAATTCAACACCCAAAATCTGTTTTCCAGAAAAAACTCAATTTCCTCATAATTATCATTTTTTATCATTATTTTGATGAAATCATTCAGAGAGAAGATATCTTCTTCGAAGATTCTGGAGTTAAATTTAATTATTTTTTTTATAACTTTTTTCAAATCGTTCTTTTCATGAATAAACTTGTTTTTTATCATTGTGTCCAATACCGAATAATTAGTTTCATTCAGTATCAGATTGTGTTTTCTGGCTATATCAATAATTTCAATAAACCGTGGATTATCTTCATACGGAAGAAAACGGAGATGAATTTTGGGATTTAGTGTTTCTATCTGCACAAAAACTCTGTTTGAAGTTATATTTAGTTCTGATTCGGCATAGATTTCTACATCCTTGATATCGACCAGATAGCGGAATTCATCAATTTTCTTGATTATTCTGGCAGAAATTATTTCACCAGTTTTTAATTTGCCTTTAAGCAATTGTAAGTTTTGCGGATTAGTTCTTAAATAAGAAAGCATTTAGCTGAAGCTACTTGTTTTGATGTCACTGTTTGTTTTAGGGATAGACTCTGAATCATCTCTTTTGCCAATTTTGACTCCTGTTTGAGAAAATGTTTAAAGAAATTCTGTTCATATTACCGCATCAGTTCAACACGATTTTTCAGGTCTTCTTTTTCTGAATTGATAAATTCATTTATCTCTTCAACTGAATTACTCATAATCAGTTCAATAATTTTCCCGATACTTCTAGCCGAAAGAATTCTTGGCAAAAATACATAGTCGGCACCGGATTTATACATATTTTCAGCATGAACAATACTATCTGCAGTAACAATTATCTTTGCCTGCGGGCAGAGAACCTTCATTTGCCTAACAAGCCTGTTGTTATTGGTTCCTACCAGTATTGTGTCGGGAATAGTTGAAATTATCAGTTTTATGTCCTGCATATTGATATTGCGTAGAGAATCGAGATGACTAACATCTCCGTAAAGTGCTTTTATTCCTTTTTTTTTCAGCAATTGGTGAATCTCGGGATTAAAATCTACCACAATGATTTTTTGTTTAACTGATGAAAGAATTTTTTCTTCTTCTGAAACAAGAACTTCGCTTAAAAGTGAACTCGCAACCCTGTAGAAACCTAACAGGAGTATCTCTTTTTTGTTTTCATCATCGTTAATGTCAGTTTTCCCTGCAATGTCTTTTAATCCCGCTTTTGTGAGAATTTTGCTAATGCGTCTTTGCAAATGATCACTACAAGTCATCATATACGTTGATATTATTGACGTTATCACAAAAATAAAGATTATAATCGACAATACATCTGTCGAAATATGACCCACTGAAACTCCCAAAATAGCTATTGCAATGGAGAGTTCACTCATTTGTGTCAGATTAATTGCCGGGAGTAAACTTGCACGCAACCCATTTTTCAGTGAGAAAAGAACAGGGAAAACAATAATGAAACGCGATACTATCAAAAGAAATGAAGCTGCAAAGGCTATCAAAAACAGTTCAGGATTGAGAAACGGATTTGGAATTTGCATCCCGACAGAAACAAAAAAGAGCGTCGAGAAGAAGACCCGAATATTAGTAATTTTCGAGATGACATCAAGATTATAGGGAAAGGTTGAAATAGCTACTCCGGCAATCAACGCTCCCACCGGCAATGAAATATTGAGGTAATATGCTGCTCCGCAAATCATGAAACACCACCCTAGTGCTGAAATCAAAACTATCTCAGGCACTTTTGCGATACTTTTAAAGAAACCGGGAGTAAATACTTGCTCAACAGCATACTTACTGTCACTAAAGCAGCAACCTTCAGAATTGCTAAAAACTCAGAAAAGAGATCACCAGTTAAAAGATTCTGTTGCAAACTAAGCAGAACCATCGCCCACAATGACTGAAAAACCAGAATTCCCAGAGTTGTTCTTCCGGCAAGAGTATCTAGCTCATGCTTGGCATATAACTGTTTCACAATTATTGCCGCACTGCTCAAGCTTATACCAACAGCCAAATACAGTATTCCCATTTGGGTTATATCTGCTGGAATTCCAATAAGATAACAAAACCCTACTCCAACCACAATAGTCAAAGGAAACTGAAGCAATCCAGTTATTAATAAAGATTTACCGGCAGATCTGAATTTTTTGAGATCAATTTCCAACCCAATAAGAAACATGAGAAGAATTAAACCGAAATTTGAAATAGACCTGATTTCCCCCATATCTTTTATTAGACCGACTCCAATCTCCGGACCAATTATTACTCCTGCCGCCAGATACGCCAAAATAAGGGGTTGTTTAAGTTTATAGCAAAAATATGCCATCAGAGAAGCAGCAAGTATTGCAATTCCAATACTACTGATTATCCCAGCACTGTCCGCTGAAGAAACTACAGCCCCAAGCGGAGAGAAAAGTGAGAATAGCAGCCAAAACAGAAGAACAATCATTCTGTCATTGATAGCCTTCATCTTTTCTTTCAGTTTTCCTCCCGGCATTTATAAGGTAATCTCACATTAACTCAACCTGATGTTTAATCACAATCTAGTCCTGAGCCATTCATCTTTACTCTGTTTTATCTGGTCTTTCTCTTTCTAATTCCTTTATAATTTCTTCAATTTCTGTTTTTGAGAAATCATATTTTTTCCCACAGAAATGACATTCTGTTGATATAGAATCATCCTGAAGCGGAAGGTCAATAAGCTCATCTTTTCCCAAGAGTTTCAATCCGGTTCTGAAACGTTCTTTAGAACAGTTACACGTATATGATGCCTGATTTTCGGAGGTAATTTCTACACCGAACCCTTTCAGTACAAGATCAGAAACAATTTTTTCTATGTCATAACCCATGTCCATCAGATCGCTGATGTTTGGCAAATTTGCAAGATTCTTCTCCAATCGGCTGATTACTTCCTCGGGTGTTTGCGGCATTAGCTGAACAATAAAACCTCCTGATTTTCTGATGGTTCCATCCGGCTCAATCAGGACTCCGAGAGCTACTGAGGTTGGAATTTGATCTGATTTAACAAAGTAATATGTTAAATCTTCAGCAATTTCTCCGCTAACTAATTCTACCTGACCATTGTAAGGATTTTTCAACCCAAGATCTTTAATAACCGTTAGTGTTCCTCTTCCGACGGCTTTTCCTACATTAATTTTTCTGTTTTTTTCATCCAGTGGTAGTTCCACTTTGGGGTTACGCACATATCCTTTAAGATGTCCTTTTCTGTTAGCAGTTGCCAGGACAGATTCGATAGGTCCATCACCATCAACTTTCAAAGTAAGCAGATGCAAATCATCTTTGAGGTCTGAGCTCATCATCAAGCATGCCGAGGCTATTCTTGAAAACAGGGTAGCCGCAGTAATAGAAAATGAGTGAATTCTCATTGCTTCCCGTGAAGTTTCTGTCGAATCCACCGCAAAGAATCTTATGAAGTTATCTGTAGTTTTCCCTCTAATCACTAAATCAGACAATTCTACCTCCACACTAATTTTCGCTTTGAGTTTCTTCTTCGTTTTCTTTGAAAAGATCTTCAAAGTGCTCTTTCAGTTCTGGGAACTGTGAAACATAATTTTTCCAGTCTTCTACAGCCTTATCAATATCCACGCATTTGTGACAAAGCACAAGCAGATTCTCGGGTGTATATCCAACGTAGCCTCTGTCATAGCAATTGTCACAGCTTTTCTTTTTTCTGTTTGCCTCTGCAATTTTTTTTGCTTCATTCAGGTGTTTTTCTTCTAGAATAAACATATTCCCTCCATATTTTATAGAATTGATGATTTATAATATTCCACTGTTACTTTGGTTATCGATTCATTTTTCTGTAAGGGTCTGTTAAACTTTTCCAGTAATTTACGATATACCTTATCAGAATCGGGTTGAACTTCCACAGATGTAATTCTACTGGCAATCAAATCTCCATTATCTGAATAAGCTTTTATGAAAACTGATTCCTTGCCATTAGCAGAAGTAAGATTCTTTAATCGGAAAGTTATTTCAATTGTGGAAAGCGTCACTTCTTCAATTTTTATCTCAGAAATCAAAAACAATTCTGCTTTCTTTTTATTCCAGCAGCTTCTAACATAGAAGCCCATGATAACTGCCAGCATAAGCAATAATTTAATACCCGACGGTATAACTCTTCTTCCGGAAAAATCCCGTCCTTCAATGATTGGCATTTGAACTCCTTTTTATAATTGCTGATAATTCAGAAAATATTCTATTGTGATAAAGAAAATTTAAAGTCAATATAAGGCAGAAATATATTAATATGAAAGATGTTATTCCCCAAAAAATATCTATCTTGTACAATAACTTGTAGGCAAAAAAGAAGATTATTTGAGGTAACAGATATTTACCCATTTTCATCAAATGCTGTCCGGTTTTCTCTCCCACCAAATGTGCTGCCATCACATTAAAAGATAAACTTATCCCGACAGATACAAAAGTATAGGCAATGAGCGAATTAATGAAACCATATTTTGCCGTAACAATGAGAGTTATGACCGATAAAACGATTGAAACAGCATTCCATATTAATTCATAATGGGGCTTCTTAACAATAATAGGAATAGAACTGATTGGATTTGAAAGCAGTGTAGAAAGTGTAACAAAAAAGATTACCGGTAACATCTCTAGAGTACCCTGCCATTTTGAGTTAATATAATACGGAATCATTTTCTGTAATCCGTAAAGATACATTATGAAAAGAGGAAATATCATTGTTATTATGAAAAAAAAATATCTGTCTATGCGGGAAGCAATTTCAGTTTTGCTGCATTTTGCCAAACTGGCGAAGAATACATCTTTTAGTGAAGCAGTAATGATTGTTACAGGTGTATTTATCAACTGATTTGCCAAATAATATAGTCCAAGAATTTCGGGCTTGAACAGTAAACCCGAAACATAAACCGGGGCATTCCCACCAAAATATCCTATGGCATGATTCAGTGTAGTATTCAAGCAGAAATTGCCATGTTGTTTGACAGTTGAAAATGACTTCATTACTCTTTTCACATCAAAAACCGTTACAATTGTTTTAGTAAAAAAAACATGATCATGAATGAAAAATAGAAAAGTTTCAAGAAAATCTCCCAGATAAAAAGCAATCACTATCAACCAAACCGATGAATATCTTTTTATTAGTAAAAGAATTATTAAGGAATAAAACAACACATTCACTGTCTCCAGGATTGAAATCAAGCGGAACTCCATTCTTTTGCTATATCTGATAAAAAAGGTTTTTCGTAACACTTCCATAATGATTATCGGAGCAAGTAATCTGATTAGCATTCCCAGTGTCTCACTGTGATAGGCTTTGCCTATATGTTCCGAAAATAAAAAAAGAATAACAGTAAATATCAAACTCGAAAAGAGTCCGATTCGGACCAAGTCTCCATATAAATTTTCAAAATCATCTTTTACAACGATATATAGATAATCCAGACTAAAAAAAGCAAGAATAACAGGCATAATAATCACTAGAGAAAATTCTCTGAAGACTCCCAGCTCTTCTTTTGTAATGTAATGAGAAATATACAGAAAAATCAGGAATACTATTAATCTCCTGATTATTTGAGTAGACATCGACCATTTAACTGAATATATAGTATTTGTTTTCATAATTTCTTTGTTGCTTTCTTTATTTCAACTGCTTTTTTGTCAAATTTTCATTGCACAAAATAGTTCATTTATAACTGTGCCTGTGTAAATATCTTCTGAGAGGTTAAAATGAAAAGAGATATATTAATTATCGCAAATGGAGAACACTCTGCCCGACTAAAAGAAATGATAGAAAAATATCCGGATTCAATTCTTGTAGCTGTCGACGGAGGTTTCGATCAATGCCTCGAAAATGGAATCAACCCCGACTATCTAACTGGTGATTTTGATTCAGTCCCAAAACAATCAGAGTTTTCGGACAATACAGTGATTATTCCCACTCCTGACCAAAATTATACTGATCTGGAAAAAAGTCTACAATTCATCCGAACAATTAATCCTGGCACAGTCAGAATTCTTTCTGCCGTTGGCAAAAGAACCGACCACACTTTCAATAGCATTTCACTTCTACTTAAATATGCCGAGGTTCTTCAAATAGAACTCTTTGATAATTTTGGTTATCTAAAAGTACTTTCGCCGAATGATTACTTTTTCAATTTACCCAAAAACACTACAGTCTCACTGTTCTCATGGAAAGAAATTTCATCTCTCTCACTGCAAGGATTCAAGTACAGTATTGAGAATATTTCAGAAGACAATTTTCTTGGAATTAGCAATGAAACCGACCAAACTGAACAGATGATCTCATTTAAAAAGGGACATTTGTTTGTTTATATACTGGATATTCCGGAGAATAAGAGCCAGCGCAAATGATTGCTTTAATGTTTGCAGCAAATATCGGGTCAAAGGAATCTCTGATAAATATTCTATCATCAATTGAAATTTTCGATATTACTCCAATCAATTGTACATAACACACAACCTTCTATACAAACAAACGGACAAGTTCAAAGTTTTGTAGCTTGATATCTTTAGTCTTTTTTTTCGGTAAACAAAGCTATTCGAAACTCTGTTCCATGTACGTGAAGATTCGTCCAAATCAGCTCTTTCTCCACAACTTTATCCATATTTTTATCTAAATATTCATAATCTCCGGATCCCTGAGGAAATATTGACATTTTTCTTCCCAATTGTCTCAAGGTTGGATAATTATCATATGACTCTGAAGAGAAAAGATTTAATCCGATTTCTTCTTCATTGATATCATAAACAATAACTCCGTCTGTCTGCATAACGCATATTTCAACCGGAAAACTGGCAATTTTACTATTGATTATCTCAGCAAAGAAACTTGGCTTCGTCAGAATACTAACTGCTCCAATATACTCATTTTTTTCATTAAAAATTGGATATTCATAATCAAATCCGACAAAACCCTCAACTGCTTTGAAGGCCTTGCTGACGACAGGTTTGTTTAATTCCATCATTCTGATGACTTGTTCCTGGTCAGAAATATCTTTGTTAACGATTTCTTTATGATCAGGATAGACATTGCGAATCACTCCCTTAGGATCAATTGTGACAACATCATAACTGAGGGGATTTTTTTCGTGAAGTCTCCTGATAGTCATATCTGCCTTTTTTCCTGTGATTCCAGAGGACAATTCATTGGCAGCCTGTTGTAAATCAAACCCCATCTTGTCAAAAATTGAGTCAATTTCTTGTCTCGTTTGTTCTAAAATCAAAGCGTATTGAAATTCTGCAATGGTGAATTTCCCGTCTTTAACTTCTTTAAACATATAAGGATAATTTGCATCACCGTTCTGTTTAATTTTGATGCTGCCTAATGCTCCAATAAAATTTCGATCTATATACCAGTTGTAAAAATCTTTCACTGAGGAATTCTCTTTAAAAGCCGTAATCAACATAACCGTTGTATCGTAAGCTTCTAATCCAAAGAAGGTAGGCTTATAGTTGTATTTTTCTTTGAAAAGTTTTAGCATTTCATTTTCAGAATCAAAAGATGGAGATGTAAAAATCAGTCCATTTGTATATTTACTGGCAGTAAGTATTTCGGGACGTTCAATTGGTCTGGTTCCGACAAGCTGGGCATTAATTCCAGCCTTTCGAATGAGTTCAGAAATTTTAGCTGCATTACTGGAGCTTATCAGGACAATAGCTTCTGGTTCAGCTTTTTTAATTTGACTGATTTCATTATCAAAATCTTTCATTTCAGGATCATAAGAAATGCTGATGTTAATTTTCTCTCTTAGTCTTTTTCTAAGAACTCTGTTCCAAGTTGTCCCAAGTTCATTGTTCATATAGAAAACGGCTATCTTATTAAATTGCAATAAATAATAAGACAAGAGTTCTTCTTCCACCTGTTCATCAACAGTCATTCTGATGGTATGATTTTTTATTTCCCTCTCTATCGAGGCACTTCCGATTGCCAGATGAAACAACCCTCTTTCAGCGGTTACGGGATTCAGGGCTGTTGCTACCCAACTTGCACAGGAAATGACAATTTCTGGATTGCCATTGCTTTTTATGAATTCATCTAGAGCGGTTATTGCACCTTCAGCAGTTCCTTTACTGTCTTTATAGATAATTTCAATTTCGTTATCATAGTTTCCCAGCGCTAAATTAATTGCATCTTTTTGTTCTTGAGCAATTTTTTCGAAAACTGAAGTAAAAGGTAGAATTGCTACAACTTTGCTTCCAAATAAATTTACATTGAGCATTAAGATGACTAATATGAATACCAGATTAACGCTTTTTGTGTTTTCTGACATTTGTATCTCCCTGTCATAAATATTAAGTCTTTATCACATTTCCTATTTATTGCAATAAGATAAATAAAATTTGTGACTCATTTTTTGTTTTTTCCACTCGTTTCGCTGACGAATATCTCATGTAGTTTCTCTTTAATCAATTTTTTATCTGGTAATTGCAGTTGGTATTCAGCAATCAGAGCAGGAGAAAGATTGCGTGAAAGAGCATATTCCACAACCTCTTCATCTTTATCTCGACATAGTAAAATGCCGATACTCGGATTTTCATGCGGTTTTTTCACATCTCTATCCAATGCCTCTAAATAGAAATTGATTTGACCCAAATGTTCTATTGAATTTCCCAGTTTTTAGTTCAAAAGCAACCAGAGCACAAAGACCTCGATGAAAGAACAGTAGATCAATAAAGAAATCCTGATTTCCAACCTGTAATCGATATTCTTCTCCAACAAAAATGAAATCTTTACCCAGTTCAAGAATAAATGCCTTCATGTGGTGAATCAGTGACATTTTTAGATCACTTTCGCTATGACTCTCCGATAAACCTAATAATTCCAGAACATAGCTATCTTTAAAAGTCCTGTCGATATTCGGCTGCAATTCTCTCAACGCTGTTGAGAGTTTCTTGTCATCTGAAATTGTTCGCTCAAAAAAACTGGTTGAAATCTGCCTATCAAGTTCGCGGAAACTATACTTTTCTTGAATGGTAAGAGTCAGATAAAATTCTCGTTCTTCATCTGTTTTACATCGTGAAAAAATAGCCAAGTTATGAGACCAAGGTAATTCTCTCAACAGTGTTGAGAGTTTTGGAGTGTCTTTATATGCTTCATAAAATTGTTTCATTCGCCAGAGATTTTTATCGCTAAAGCCTTTTATCTCAGGATCATTACTGGCAATATATTTTGCCAATTCACTAACTATGCTTTTCCCCCAAGCGGCTGAATTTACTTTTTTGCTGATATGTTTACCTATTTTCCAGTAGAGCTCAATTAGTGTTGAATTGATTTGAGCATAGGTCTTTTGCCTTGTCTGCTGAATCAACTTAAGTAGTTCATTAAATTCTTTTTGTGTAGATATTTCTTTACTCATTAGTATAAAATCTCTCTGTAATAACTATATTTATTCTTTTTCATAAGCTTCAATATCTTCATAATAAATTATAAAGTCATATTTCTGATCTTCAAAAATTCTGAATTCTCTTTTATTTCAAGCCATTCATCAATAATTTGATCCTCAATTTTCCAATCCTTTAAAACTTTAGCTACCTTAATCAAGAAAAATTCTACAAAGATTCTATCAAGTTCAGCCGGAATATTTTCATAGTAATTTCGCAGAATTTCTACATAAAACGGGGTATATTTTTTTACCCAATCCTGATTCTTGATAATGTCAGTTAATATAAAGGAGAAGTATTCAATAGCTAACTCCAACTTGACTGCGTCCTTTCTGATTATTTTCATCAATAAAGCGAGCCAGGGTATATCATCTTCTTTCTCAGGATAATTTTTCATTTCTTCTATTAAAGAAACAACAGACCAATGTAGTTGATTCTCATCATCAGACAGCAATCCTTGAATGATGCTGTCAGTACCTATTTCAGCAAAGTACATTTCTTCAACATCTTTTAAAAACCTCTCAAAATCATCATTTTTTTTAAGTTCAGTTTTATTGACACATAGGAATTTTCTCATATCATATAGAACAGCCTCATCATTAAAAGAAAAAAATATTCCCTGATGTTTTGCTTTATAGTCCTGAAGTTGCTTAAGAGATGTTTTTAATTTGTTAAAGATATAAATGATTTGTTCTCTTGACCAATCTAAGAAATAATCTGTCTCCTCATTTGTTTTTAAAGTATCAGATACTTTAAAATACCACCCTCCGCCACTTCTTCCACTATTATTAATTCCGGTTGAAAAAATAATGTTTGGATTATGTACAAGGTATTCACGAAGTTTGTAATCCATATCGACATCTGAATCTGTTAGCTCCAGTAGTATTTGCCAGCGGAAAATAAGTTCTTTGGATAGGTCAATAGAATTAAGCTTCTTTCTAATTAATCTATTTGATTTCTTGCTAATTTTACTCCTATAATATTTGATTTTAATCAACTCTTTTTCAGACAAAGTCTCCTTGTTTAAAAGAGATTGGACATAACCTTTGATTTTTTCTTTACATGAAGGGATTGCATAAAAAAATGGATTATATAAAAGAATTTTCTCGAGGTATTTAAGAGCAGTATTTTCTTGGTCATCTCCATCAACATAAAAGTCGAATTCAAATAAAGTTACAACCATTTCATTGAGCAGTACATTATCTTCAATATAAGGTAAAAATTTAGGGATAACATTACTTAAACCCCAGACAGAAGAATAAAACTTTTTATTAATAACCTTGCTTGTATCTGTTTGAAGTACCCACAATTCGTAAAAGAATTTCTCCCATTTTTCATAACTCAAGCATGAAATCAATTCCGAAATTGCAAAGATGAATGTAGAGTTATAAACTCCTAAGTCACTAAAATAATAGTAAAAAGAATTGCAGCATTTAGAGAAAATCTCAAACTTCAACTCATTGCTTATTTTCTTACTAAAGACTATTCTTTGAATTATTGTTCTTAAGAAATTTTCCGACATATCATTCCCTGAATATTGGAAGGATATAAAAAGAACTTCTCGTGGCATTCCTTCGAGCACATCAACTGCAATCTCAAACCATTTGTTACTGTCAAACACAGTAACAGGGAATTTGATATTTGGGACTAGAGGAATACCAAAACAGTTCAAGAACTCAATAAATCTCACAGAATCCCAAGGAAAATCTTCTTGAGGATTGCCCATTGAATGAGTTATTGTGTATCTACTTGCCTCGGATGGTTTTATATCTTTTTTCTCTTTTTTGTTTGTAAGAGATTTCATTATATCATCAATGGAGTAATAACCTTTATGTTTATAATCCTTAATTTTTGCTGTTATAACTTCATCTGTTCTGAAATTTTCTGAGAATTGATAAAATGACAGAATTTCATAAAACCAAAGTTTTTCTTGTTCAATATTGGTTTTCTTTATTGCTTGATTGACTGTCTTCGTTATCTGTTCCTGATACTTGGGAATTCTTATAAGATTAAATAAATACGCTTTCCTGATGTATGCCCACGCTGATGATTCGTCTGTTAGTTTCCAGTTATCCAATCCTTTTATCAATTCTGTATAATCCAATTTATTTGCTAAAAATAACAGCTTTTCAAAATAAATATCATCATAAAAGTCAGATGCTGTGTTTTCTGTTGACTTTAGTTTTTCAAAGAGATTGTTGAATTTCTTTTCATTCAAATTGTATCGGTAATCTCTTAAAAAACTGAGAGCGAAGTTCTGCCATTTAGTAAACTGATTTTCGTTTAGTTGTTTAATATCAATCTTGGAAAAAACATTCTCTGTTTTTTCTATTTCTTCAGCGGCGAACATCGCTGATAAATTGTAATAGCTGTTTCTTTGAAGCATTGCAATAATGCCTAAAACTTCGATATTATCAATTTTGGAATCATTGATGCCGTTGATTAAATTTTGCCTTTTTTCTCGGATTAAGCTTTCTGCGGAAGAATAAACTGAATAGTTTGGGATTTTATAATATCTATTTTCGTCCTCAATTTTCTTATAAATCTCGAAAAGGGGATTATTGAATAAATGCTGTTTCTTAAGCTCTTGCCAAAGACTAAAATAATTTTTTGATGGTAATTGAATAGTTTGCATTTCATTCTCTTCAATATTTGTTACTATAGTTGAATCCAAGAAATTACTAGACAATTCTTTTTGGGATGATTCCCCAAAGATGCTTTTGAGTGAAACATATTCATTTTTTTGTTTCTCATTCTTTTCGATATTTGCAACTCTAATTGAGTCCAAGAATTCATTAATCAATTCTTTTCGAGATAGTTCTCCAAAAATGTTTTTGAGTGAAATATATTCAATTTGATGATTGCTAAAGAACAATTTTCTTTCTTTTGAACACTCTTCAGGATTTACATCAATAAAATATACTTTTTTATCTTTTTTATCTTTTGAATCTTTTAAAATATCTCGAACCCACTCAATCCAAGCCAAGAAGTTAGGATCGCTTCCGGAAAAACCAATGAGGCAGAATGATTCTTGTAATAACGCAATTCTCATTAAATGGGTAAAAGCAGAGTGCTTTTTTGTATATGTTTCATAATCAGATTTAGAGATAACATAATGGGCACTTTGGTCATTATCGAATCCGAATGTGTCACAATCGGATTCCCTTAAGCTTCCATGGAGCTTGATTATCCTGTGTTGAGGTCCAATAGAAAGGGCTTTCGAATGAATTATCGTATGATAGTCTTTTTTCCCTGAACTATTTGCTGCTTGTTCCAAGAGAGTGTCATAATTTGTAGTATAAATGTTGTTCCAATTGCACTCCACTAATTTCTTATGAACGTCTAAATCATTTCCAGGGTCTTTATCTAATGGGCAGAGTTTATTCTCAATATAAAAGGTAAGAGATTCCCGCATTCCTTTGAATTTGATATATTTTTCAACAATTTCTAAGTAGTCAACTTCTCGGAGTTTAAGTTTTAGAAAATCATAAGCGTTGTTAGTCTCCGCTTTTATTTTCCATTCAGAGAACTCTGGTTCATATAATTCTTTAGCCATATCTATCAGCAGTTCATCCCAAAGTGGAATTTTAGGATTAGCATTTTTGGAAAATCCTGTTCCTACGAGAACAGACATTTCATTCTTATGGATTTTCTCTTTTATCTTCTCAATATTTCCATCCTTCATGAACATTCCTCCACAATAAATTCCTCTTAATGATGAATTCTAATCACACACTTTTCCCCACTTCCCATTATCTTTAAAAACCGTGTTTACGAAAGAGTTTTTATCCCTCCTTATTCTTCATTCTTTTCGTTACCCTAAATGCAAAATTTCAAAACCTTCAGTTTATTGATGAATGTTTTCTCAACTAGTTTATCAGATATCATCTTGTTGCCTCTGATTCCATTTTCTAAAAGAGAGCATTCTTTCTTGATTAATCCCAGAATCAATTTTTCTCCATCTTCATAAATATTTCCACAATTCTTTCGGCTGTTTTTCCATCCCACAGATCAGGTATTTGCGCTTTTTTGATATTACCCTGCAGGATTTTTTCCACTTCCTGAATAATTTCAGACTTATTCAATTTCACCAGAATGTTACTACCCTGTGTAACAGTTATCGGTCTTTCTGTATTGTCCCTTAAGGTCAAACAAGGAACATTCATAAAGGTACTTTCTTCCTGTATGCCACCGGAATCGGTCACAATAAATTTAGCATAGCGTTGCAGATGAATGAAATCATAGTATCCGACCGGTGGAACAATCCTAAGTTGGAGAATAGATTCCAGAACATTCTTTAGACCCATTTTTTCAATGTTCTTGAGTGTGCGGGGATGCATGGGGAAGACAAGAACCGTCTCCTTAGCTATCTCTTTGAATGATCCTAAAATTGTAGCCAAATTTTCCTTATGATCGACATTGGAAGGACGATGGAGAGTTATCAGACAATATTTCCCCTTTTGAAGATTGAGTTCAGTATGAATAGTAGATGATTCTGATTTATCGAGATATTGAATTAACGAATCTATCATAATATTCCCGACTCTAAAAATTTTCTCTTTGGTAATTCCTTCTTTGATAAGATTTTCGTCACCATCCGGTGATGGAGTAAGCAGATAATCTGATATTGAGTCGGTAACTATTCTGTTAATTTCTTCAGGCATACTCATGTCAAAACTTCTCAGTCCGGCTTCGAGATGTGCTACCGGAATATGCATTTTCACAGCATCCAAAGCACAAGCCATTGTGCTGTTAACATCTCCGGCAACTACAACCAGATCAGGTTTTTCTTCAAAAAGAACTTCCTCGTATCTTTCCATAATTCTGGCTGTTTGTACTCCATGAGATGCTGAACCAACCTCTAGGTATTTATCCGGCACAGGTAACTGTAATTCATCGAAAAAGAATTTGCTCATTCTCTCATCATAATGCTGACCCGTATGAATAAGTTTAACTTGAAAAATATCAGAATACTTAGCTAATTCCTTATAAAGAGGAGCTATTTTCATGAAATTTGGTCTGGCTCCGACTATTAAATGTATCTTCATTTTCACCTCATTGATTAACCGAGAACCCTTTCAATTCTGGCTCCAACGGCTTGTAATTTTTTTTCTATCTGATGATATCCACGGTCTATATGATATATTCTGGAAATTGTTGTAGTTCCTTCAGCAGCTAATCCCGCCAAAACCAAAGCTGCACTAGCTCTCAGATCAGTTGCCATAACTTCGGCACCACTGAGTCTTTTAACTCCTTTCACAACTGCAACATTTTTTTCTAAATGAATATTTGCGTCTAATCTGTTTAATTCAGCTACATGCATAAATCGGTCGGGAAAGATGTTTTCTTCTATAAAACTTGCTCCATCAGCGATACTCATCAAGCTCATGAATTGTGCTTGCAGATCGGTTGGAAAAGAAGGATAAGGATTTGTTATGATGTTAACTGAATGAATATTTGAGTGTCCTTTGACTCTGATAGAATCATTTCCTATCTCAAGTTCAACCCCTGCTTCAGTCAGTTTTTCGCAAAGGCTTCGCAAGTGTTCGGGTACACAGTTTTTAACATTTATGTCACCATTTGTGATTGCTCCCGCAATCAAAAAAGTACCTGCTTCAATTCTATCCGGTATCATTGGGACAGTACAGCTGTGTAAATCTTCCACACCCTCTATATTCAATGTAGTTGTGTTTCTGCCAGTAATTTTGGCTCCCATCTGATTGAGTAAATCTATTATAAACTCAATTTCAGGTTCAGTAGCTGCATTGAAAATTCTGGTTTTGCCTTTTGCAGTAACCGCTGCCATCAAAGTATTTATTGTAGCTCCCACGCTTGATTTATCAAATACTATGTCATTGCCTTTTAATCTGTCACATTCAGCAATAATATAACCTTTTTCTATATCGATTTTTGCTCCCAGTCTTTCCATTGCTTTCAGATGCAAATCCACTGGACGGTTTCCGATTGCACATCCTCCCGGAAAAGATACCAGAGCTTTACCAAATCTGGCAAGGAGCGGACCTAAAACATAAATTGAAGCCCTCATTTTGCTTACCAATTCATAGGGCGCTTCGTAGAAACTACAATTAGTTCCGTCAATTATGAGAGATTCATTGTCATGATCAACCCTAGCTCCAATTATTCTCATCAGATGAGCCATCATTTTTATATCATTAATCTGAGGAACGTCATCAAAACTGATTTTATCTTTTAGTAAAAGAGCAGCTGCCATTGCAGGAAGTATCGCATTTTTCGCTCCACCGACTCTGATATCTCCTTTCAGAGCTATTCCGCCTTCAATTAGAAACTTATCCATTTTTTCTCCCCATTTTCATTTTTTTACTGCCATAATAAATCTTTCTCTGCCTGATAAGTCCTTATCAATTGATAATAATTTGAGAGAACTCTCTCTGAATATCCTCTTAATGGAATCTCCCTGATTGTAACCAATTTCAAGGAAAAGCATCCCTGAATCTTCCAAATAATTGGCTGATTTCGTAATAATCTGGTTATAAAAAAAAAGTCCATCATCGGGAGCCACCAGAGCGGTAATTGGCTCAAATTGAGTAATCTCGGGTTGTAAATTGTCGTACTCATTCTGAGATATGTAAGGTGGATTAGATACAATAAGATTAAATTTTTTGTTAATATTTTCCCAAATATCAGAGTGAATAAATTCTATATTGTCAACACTGTTTATTTCTGCATTTTCTCGTGCAAGCGCAAGAGCATCCAATGAAATGTCTACTGCGCTAACAAATGAATCAGGATTATTCTTTGCCAGTGTGACGGCAATAGCACCCGAACCTGTTCCGATATCCAAAATTCTATGTTTATTACAATCATACTTGATTATTATATCACTCAGCAACTCAGTTTCAGGTCTCGGTATTAAAGCTCTTTTATCAGTTTTTATTTTGCAATTCAGAAAATGAATTTCACCAATAATATACTGTAGCGGTTCATGATTTGCGCGACGTACAACTGCTTTTTTAATCTTGTTTCTTTCTTCAGGACTTAACGGTTTATCATAATTCAAATATAAATCCAATCGTGGACAATTGAGTATGTGCGAAATCAGTAGTTCCGTATCCAGTCTCGGATTCTCAATTCCTTTTTCTTGTAAGAAACCAGTAGTCCACCTGATTATTTCGAGAATTGTCCATACGCTCATTTTAAAAATATTTAGTTAGGACCAGCGTACTGCCATTATTTTTGAAATCCAGTTTATCACTGAGTATATTCATTATTTTAATACCACGTCCACTCCCCTTAAAGTCGATCATGGAACTATCATCGAGAAGATATTTTTGATAGTCAAAGCCAGTACCCGGATCTCTTACTTCAATTTCAATTGCTTTTTGGGTATTATTAATTGTAAGTTTGAGATGAACCACAGATTTTTTGATTTGACTATTCTTCAGTTTTTCATCCAGGAAAGCATAGTAGTTTTTGTAGTTATCCATTCTCACTTCATCCGGGACTTTGAAGATAGAATGAATAAAGGCATTACTCAACATCTCTTCTATACACAGAATTATTTCATTGTATACAGAGGATGAGATATCTACCATTTTCTCCAGTGGGATTTCTGCCAGAGCCGGAGTTATATTGCCATTTACAAACTGATTCGAATCAAAAGAAAAATTCATTTCCATCTTTTTCAGATATTTGTTTGCCGCTTTGGAACCGGATTTTTTTCTGTATCGTGATATTTGTTTAGAAACAGAATGAAGCAGATCATTAAAATCAATTGGTTTGCTGATAAAATCTGCAGCACCTAGACGAACTGCTTGTATTGCAAATTCAGGTTTCACAAAACCTGTCATTATTATCAGCGGCACAGGTTCGTTTGACAGAGAATTGATCCTTTCGAGCAATTCCAGTCCTGTCATCCCAGGCATATTGATATCTGAAAGAATCAAATCAAAATGATTCTCGGATATTTTTTTTAGTGCTTTTGCGCCACTCACAACATATTCGGCATCATATCCGGCAAAACTTAATATTTCACTAATGGTCTCGCCCAGACTAGTGCTGTCGTCAACAATCAATATTGCCGGATTTTGCCTTTCTGTCATTACAGGTTAATTGTAAATAACTGGTTCAGTTTAATTGTAGTTAGAAGTTCATAAATACTTTGAGATGACTTAACAACTTCGAGTTCACCTTTTTTATTGATAAAATCCTTATAGAACAATAAGATTTTACCTATTCCGGTACTGCTTATATTTCTACAAGCTGATAAATCAATTTCCAGCCTTTTTACTTGTGATTCAAGGACTTCATTGAACTTATTCTGCAAAACATAAGCATTTTCGCTAGTAACAATGCCGTCAATTTTCATGATGGCTTTTTCATTAAAAAATTTTAACTCAATTTCCATCTTAATCTCCTTTTAGTAACCTCTTAATTTTTTCATCAAATTCGATTGAATTGTTGAAGGCACATTTTCGTACCGGTGGAACTCCATAGTATAATATGCTCTTCCCTGAGAAACAGACCTGATTCGATTTGCATAACCGAACAATTCACTCATAGGGATATCAGCAACTACTTCTTTGTTATTCTTTCTGTCTGATATACTGTCTATCCTGCCCCGTTTGGAGTTAGCATCAGAAATTACATCCCCCACAAATTCTTCAGGAGTAATGACACTTACTTTCATAACAGGCTCCATTAAAACTGGCTCAGCTTCTCCCAGAGCTTGCCTGATCGCAATTGATGTAGCAATCTTAAATGCTGTTTCATTAGAATCAATTTCATGATAAGCACCTCCTACCAGTTCAATTACAATTTTTTCTACCGGCGCGCTCATTAAATAACCATCAACTACAGCTGCAATAGCACTCTCTTCTATAGCACCCCAGTACTCTTTGGGGATAACTGATGAGTTACAATTGTTTACGAACAACACCTTTTCTCCTGCATAATATTGATCCGCATTCATTGGAGAGAGCTTGATATTAACAACGGCATATTGACCTTTACCATTTATCTCCCGAATAAATTCACCAGTTGCCATAACTTCTTTGGTTATAGTTTCTTTGTATGATACTTGCGGATTCCCCACATTAGGAACAACATTATATTCTCTGTTTAATCGGTCAATAATTATATCCAGATGAAGTTCACCCATACCAGTCATCAGAGTCTGTCCGGTTTCCTTGTCCTTCATAATCCTAAAAGTAGGATCTTCCTCTTCCATTTTTTGAAGAGCTGATTCCAGAGCTTCCTGATCAGGTTTTGACTTAGCTTCGATTGCTCTTGAAATAACTCCGTCAGGAAAATATATTTTAGACAGTAAAAGGTCATTATTAGCAGAAGTAAGAGTGTCGCCTGTATATACTTCCTTTGGTCCGATAATTGCGGCAATTTCACCAGAACTAATCTGTTCAATGTCGGTTGTTTTATTAGAGAATACATGCATTATTCTAAGAATTCTCTGACGTTTACCATTTGTTTGATCTATAACCACATCGCCCTTTTTTATTGTTCCTGAATAAACTCTGATGTAGATCATTTTCCCGACATATTTATCAATTCTCACTTTAAAGGCAAGTGCCGAAAAGGGAGCATCATCGTCGGGAAAAACTTTGACCTCTGACTGGTCGGATTTTAACCGGGCAATAATCGGTTTCACCTCAAGAGGTGAAGGAAGATAATCTACCACAGCATTTAACAGTAATTGTATACCCGTGTTCTTCAACGACGAACCGCATAGTACCGGAATAAGCTTATTTGAGATTACAGCTTTTTTTATGGCATTTTTAAGTTCATCCTCAGTAATTTCATCACCTTCAAGATATTTCTCAATAATTATATCATCAAACTCAGATAGGTGTTCCAACAGAGCATCTCTATTTTCCAAGGCTTCATTTCTTAGATCCTCAGGCATCTCTTCAGTTGAATAAAAATCAAAACCCTGAGTTTCCTGCTTAAAGTAATAAGCTTTCATGGAGACTAAGTCCACAATTCCTTCGAAACAATTTGCAGATCCTATGGGAATCTGAATAGGCATAGCATTATTAGTCAGTTTTGATCTGATGGTTTCTACTGCAAAATTGAAATCAGCAGCAACTCTATCCATCTTGTTAATAAAAGCAAGACGGGAAATTCCAAATCTGTCTGCTTGGTGCCAGACTGTTTCTGATTGTGGTTCTACCCCTTTTACGGCATCAAAAACACCAACAGCACCATCAAGAACTCTCAGAGATCTTTGAACTTCTGCGGTAAAATCAACGTGTCCGGGGGTATCGATGATATTAATTTGTCGATCCTGCCACTCAAATTTAGTGACAGCTGATGTTATAGTAATTCCTCTTTCTTTTTCTTGTTCCATCCAATCCATAAAGGTATTGCCATCATGAACTTCCCCCATTCTATGAAGGAAGCCGGCATAGTACAGCATCCTTTCGGTAGTAGTAGTTTTGCCGGCATCAATATGTGCAATAATACCAATATTTCTTACTCGTAAAATATCCCTTCTGATGGGCATAAAACCTCGATTATTATTGCGTAGTTTACCATCTCATATGGGCAAAAGCTTTATTAGCTTCAGCCATTTTATGTGTGTCCTCACGTTTTTTGATACTAGCACCTTCTTTATTATAGGCTGCCAGTAATTCAGCTGCCAATTTTTCCTGCATACTTTTACCTGCTCTTGCTTTTGCATATCCGATGATCCATCGAAACGCTAATGCCTGAGCATTTTTAGCAGGAACTTCCATAGGAACCTGATAATTTGAACCACCAACTCTCTTTGATACAACTTTTACCAGTGGCTTAACATTATCGATTGCCTGCATAAAAACATCCAGAGGATCTTTTGCTGTTTTTTCTTTAATTATATCCAGCGCACCATACACTATTTTTTCTGCAGTGCTCTTCTTACCTTGTCTGAGAACAGTATTCATGAATATACTGAGAATAACGCTGTTATGTTTTGGATCAGGTAACACTTCCCTGTCGAATATTCTTCTTCTTCTTGGCATTCAATTCCTCCAATTATTTAGGTCTCTTTGCACCATATTTGGAGCGTGAGTTCTTTCTGTTTTCTACGCCATTAGAATCCAGTGTTCCTCTGACTATGTGATATCTTACACCAGGAAGGTCTTTTACTCTTCCGCCTCTTACCAGAACAATTGAGTGTTCCTGCAAATTGTGTCCCTCTCCAGGGATATAAGCAGTTACTTCAAAGCCGTTTGTTAATCTCACTCTGGCTACTTTACGTAAAGCTGAATTAGGTTTCTTGGGAGTTGTAGTATAAACTCTTAAACATACTCCTCTTCTTTGAGGGCACTCTGCCAGTGCTCTGTTCTTTTTGTTTTTCTCAATTGTCTCTCTGCCTTTTCTTACCAATTGGTTTATTGTTGGCACTTTTTCCTCCAGTTTTTTATTTAAAAGTCGAGAATATCTTCTATGCTGTCACTTTTTTCAACATGGGCAAAATGATTAATAATTTCGGCAACTGTCTTACCTTGTTCAAGCTCTTCCTTTACCATCTTGGTGTAATACTTTGCTCCTGTACCAACAGGAACACGATGACCAAGGATTATACTTTCTTTCAAACCTTCAAGGGTATCAGTTTTCCCCTCGATAGCAGATTGAGTTAGTACTTTTGTGGTCTCCTGGAAGGAGGCCGCAGACAACCAGCTGTCTGTCAACAATGAAGCTTTTGTGATACCAAGTAGTAATTGCTCAAAAGTTGCGCCCTGTTCTCCAGCATCTTCGACTTTTTTATTTTCATACATAACACTGTTTTTATCCACAACTTCACCCTCAAGGAAGAAGGTTTTGCCTGGATCATTGATTTTAACTTTCTTAAACATCTGTCTGATGATAATGCTAATGTGTTTATCATCAATTTTCACACCCTGTTTTCTGTACACTTCTTGTATTTCATTAAGAAGAAGCATCTGAGCTGCTTTTATACCCTTGGCTTTCAGAATGTCATGAGGGTCAAGTTGTCCATCTGACAATGCATCACCACTATCGACGATATCATTCTGGTGCACAAGAAGCCTTTTACCGGGTGGAATCATATATTTTGTCTTAGTACCATTATCAGATGTTACATATACCGCTCTGCCCAACTTGCTGTATTCTCCGATAGTTACTATTCCTGAAATCTCCGTTAGAATTGCTTTATCGCGAGGAACTCTTGCTTCGAACAATTCCTGAACTTTAGGAAGACCACCGGTAATGTCGTGTTGTTTAACGGTTATTCTGGAAGATTTTCCGAGAACATCGCCGGGATACACATATATTCCATCTTCAACCTCAATGCTCAATCCCTGAGGCAAAGGCATTTGTTCACTTGTTCCATTTGGAGCAATAATTCTGATTTGAGGCTGATACTTCTTATCTTTTGATTCTATAATTGTAATCTCTTTGCTTCCGGTTAGATCGTTAAACTCCTCTTTGAAAGTTAGATCTTTAACAAAGTTTTCAAGTTTTACTGTACCTTCAGAAGTAGCAATCAGCGGATTACTATAATGATCCCATGTAAACAATCTGGTGTCTTCTTCAATCAAATCACCATCTTTTACATAAATAGTAGCAGCATACTCGACTTTGTAATTTTCTAGTTCCGTTCTATCTTTCGGGTTTAGAATCCTTATTCTTCCAAGGAAACTGGTAGAAATCATCTCACCCTTTCTATTAACAATTACATTCATTTTTGAAAATTCTACAATTCCTTCCTGATTAGAACGTACTTCAGCTATATCAACATCTGTTGCGGACGCACCACCGATATGGAAAGTTCTCAATGTAAGCTGAGTTCCCGGTTCTCCAATACTCTGAGCCGCAACAATACCAACAGGATCACCTATCATTGCGGTTTTTTGAGTGGCAAGGTTTCTACCATAACATTTCTTACATATACCTTTCTCAGCTTCACATGTCAATACGGATCTTATCTTAACTGATGTAATTCCGTGTTTTTGAATAGTCACTGCCATATCATTGCTAATTTCCTCACCAGCTTCCACTAGTACTTTCCCAGTGACTGGATCAATAATATCTTCAGTAGCGGTAGCTCCAAAGATTCTGTCAGCTAGAGATTGAACTACTTCCTGACCTTCTTTAAGCGCCATTACTTCAATACCTTCAATTGTACCACAATCATCTTGCAGAATTATCGCATTTTGAGCCACATCCACCAGCCTTCTGGTAAGATAACCGGCATCTGCAGTTTTCAAAGCAGTATCAGCCAAACCTTTTCTGGCTCCATGAGTTGAAATAAAATATTCAAGGACATTGAGACCTTCTCTAAAGTTTGATTTTATAGGAGTTTCAATAACCTCAGCCTGAGTATCAGAACCTATTTTTGAAGGTTTCTCCATCAGTCCACGCATTGCTCCCAACTGCTTAATCTGATCCTTGCTACCTCGGGCACCCGACAAATACATAATGTTGATAGCATTGAGACCACCCTGATCTTTTAATAGATCAATCATCAAAGCGTCTGTAACTTTGGCTGCTGCAATTTTCCATTTATCAATAACACGATTAGATTTCTCATTCTCCGTTATAGCGCCTCTAAGATAATTATCAACGATGTCTTTAACTTCTAATTCAGTAGCATCAATAATTTCTTTCTTTACTGTAGGAACAATAACGTCATTGGCGCTGAAAGTGATTCCAGCTTTAGTTGCATACTTAAAACCGATATCCTTCAAATCATCGAGCAGAACTGCAGTTCTTCTCTGTCCCACAGCATGGAAGCTCTTCATTGCCAATTCATTTAATTCCGATTTATTAAAAGTAAAATTCATGAATGGTAATTCTTTGGGAAGAATTTGATTAAAAATTACTCTACCAACTGTTGTTGTAATAAATTTCTTTCCCTTTTTTATTCTTATCCAAGTATGAATATCCAGTGTTCTTCCTTCAACTGTTTCTCCTTTTCTACTGTACAAGAGTTCGTCCTGTTCATAAGCAAGGATTAATTCGTCTGAAGATTCGAAATATCTCAGTTTTTTTAGTTCTTCATCTTTAGGTTCATTACCTCTCTGCAAAGTTATGTAATAACAGCCAAGCACAATATCCTGACTGGCAGTCATAGCAAGCTTACCATTAGCAGGGAGTAAAATGTTTCTGGAAGAAAGCATCAGAACTCTCGCTTCCATTCTGGCTTCTTGTGATAATGGTATATACACAGCCATCTGGTCACCATCAAAGTCGGCATTATATGGAGTACACACCATCGGGTGTAATTCTATTGCTTTACCTTCAATTAAGACCGGCATGAATGCCTGTATACCTAACTTATGCAAAGTCGGTGCTCTATTAAGCAGAACGGGATAATCCTGAATTACATCTTCAAGGATTTTCCAGATCTCAGGCTGTTTCTTCTCTACCATTTTCTTAGCGGATTTCATTTTTTCAGCTTCGCCAATTCTTTCCAATCTTTCGATTATAAATGGTTTGAATAATTCAGCAGCCATATCTTTAGGGAGACCGCATTGATGCAATTTCAGGTTAGGACCGGCAGTGATCACTGAACGACCTGAATAATCTACACGTTTACCCAATAAGTTTTGACGGAATCTGCCCTGTTTACCTTTTAGCTGATCAGCTAAAGATTTCAGAACCCTGCCACCTCGACCTTTTACGGGTCTGGTTTTTCTGCTGTTATCAAGCAGAGCATCTACAGCTTCCTGAAGCATTCTTTTTTCGTTTCTCAAGATTACTTCGGGAGCTCTGATTTCGATAAGTTGTTTTAATCTATTGTTTCTGGTTATAACTCTTCTATAGAGATCATTAAAATCTGCAGTAGCAAATCTACCGCCTTCAAGAGGAACTAGTGGCCTGAGGGTAGGTGGTAAAACCGGTAATACTTCGAGTATCATCCAACCGGGTTTGTTACCTGATTTTCTGAAGGCATCGACTATTTTAAGTGTTTTAACAGCTTTCTGTTTTTTCAGAGCCGAAGTTTCCAATCTGATTAATGAGCGGAGATTAAGCGCTTCATTATCGAGATCGATGTTATCAAGCATATATTTAATAGCCTCTGCTCCAATCAGAGCTTTGAAGCTACTATCGAATTGATCTCTGTTTTCATAGTATTCTTCTATATCAAGAAGTTCATAACGTTCATATGTTGTTTCACCAGGATCAGTGACAATATAAGATTCATAATACAGAACTCTTTCCAGTTCCTTGATTGTAAGATCAAGTAGAGTACCTATCTTACTTGGCATACTCTTCACAAACCAAATGTGTGCTATTGGTACCGCCAGCTCAATATGACCCATCCTGCTTCTTCTAACTCTCGAAGTAGTTACTTCTACTCCGCAACGATCACAAATAGTATTAGCAAATCTTTTCTTTTTATATTTGCCACAGCTACATTCGTAATCTCTTTCTGGACCAAATATTCTTTCACAAAACAGTCCGTCTTTCTCTGGTTTCAAAGTTCTGTAGTTCAGAGTATCAGGCTTGGTAACTTCTCCAAAAGACCATTCACGCATTGTTTCAGGAGAAGCAATTTTGATTCTCACATTGTCATAAGTCTCAATCTTTTTTGTTCTTTTAATCTCTCGTAACACTTGTCCCCCCGTTATACTTCTGAATCGGAAAGGAATTCGATATCAATGCCAAGTGACTTTAACTCACTTACCAACACATTGAATGATTCCGGAACACCCGGGCTAGGCGGATTTTTCCCACTGGATATTGCTTTGAATGCATTGGTTCTTCCTTCGACATCGTCTGATTTTATAGTCAGCATTTCTTCAAGTAGTCTGGATGCTCCATATGCTTCCAACGCCCATACTTCCATTTCTCCCAGCCTTTGTCCACCCATCTGAGCTTTTCCTCCGAGAGGTTGCTGGGTAATGAGGGAGTATGGACCTGTCGAGCGGGCATGCATCTTATCTGCAACCAGGTGATTAAGCTTCAGCATATACATAATGCCGACGGTTACCCTTTCTTTGAAAGGTTCACCGGTTTTACCATCATACAAAACCTGTTTCCCGTCAGGACTCATTCCTGCATTAAGCATTTCTTCTCTTATTTCTTCGTAAGTAGCACCGTCAAACACAGGTGTCTCTATATTGAAACCGAGTATTTTTGCTGCCATACCGAGATGAGTTTCCATAATCTGCCCGATATTCATACGAGAAGGAACTCCAAGTGGATTCAGAATAATATCAACTGGTTCGCCATTTTCCATAAAAGGCATATCTTCAATTGGGTTAATTCTGGAAATTACACCCTTGTTACCATGCCTTCCAGCCATTTTATCGCCAACTTCTATTTTTCTCTTTTTGGCAATGTAAACTTTTACCATTTTTCGAACACCATATGGTAGCTCATCACCGTGCTTCAGTCTGTCTTTTTCTTTTTTCAGAATATTTTCATTTTCTTCCTGAGCACTCTTTATTTTCAGAATAATTTCTCTGTATATTTCTGCATTTTTAGTTGCACTCTCGACTAGCTCATAGTCCAGATTAAGACGTCTGAAATTGATTTTCTCGATATCTTCTTCTGTAATCAATTTTCCTGAGGGAACCATAAATATGTTGTTTTTTGTATCAACAATGTTTTTAGCTTTTTCTCCCAGCAGTGCTTTTGACATTTTATCTTTCAGGAATTCTTCTATTCTTCTGTTTCTTTCCTGATAATCACGTTTCAGTTTTTCAATAAATTCCTTCTTCTCTTCTTCGATGTCATTAGCGTCTTCCAGTCTCGAAAAAACTTTTACGTCAATAACAACGCCTTCCATTCCGGGTTTAGCTTTTAGTGAAGTATTGGAAAAATCTCCTGCTCTATCACCAAATAGAGCTCTCATCAAATTTTCTTCAGGAGAAGGATCTATATCCACATTTTTCGGGGTTATTTTACCCACGATTATATCTCCAGACTTTATAACAGAACCTATTCTGACAATACCTGTTTTGTCCAGATTCCTTAGAGATAGAGTTGGGACATTGGGTATATCGTAAGCTAATTCCTCTTTTCCATTCTTGACGTTACGAACCAAAACTTCAAGTTCCTCAATATAAACAGAAGTAAGAATATCTTCTCTGGCTACTTTTTCGCTGAGTATGATTGCATCCTCATAATTGTAGCCATACCATGGCATGAAAGCAACCATCAGATTTTGACCTAAGGCTAGCCTGTCACCATCGACAGACGCTCCGTCAGAAATTGGATCACCCTTTTGTACCCTGTCTCCGGCTTTTACAATTGGTCTCTGATTATTACAAGTATCCTGATTGGTTTTACTATATTTCTTCAAATAAATTCTGTCATCAATTGAAAGATTTATTTCATCAGTTTTAGCTTCGTCTTTCTCTATTTCGATAAATGAAGAATTAACTCTTTTTATAACGCCGCTATAAGGAGCAACCTGTACAATTCCGCTATCCCTGGCTACAATTCTTTCTACTCCGGTTCCAACTATTGGAGCAGAAGGTTTCAGAAGAGGTACTGCTTGTCTCTGCATGTTAGAGCCCATAAGAGCTCTGTTAGCATCGTCGTGTTCAAGGAAAGGGATCAAGGCAGCTGATACAGAAACAATCTGTTGCGGACTTACGTCCATATAATGAACTTGTTCGGGAGCTACCTGAACAAATTCGTTTTTGTATCTGGCAAAAACTATTTCATCTGTTATCCTCAAACTGTCGTCAAAATTCACGTTCGCCTGAGCTATAACAAATTTTTCCTCAGCAGTAGGATCAAGATAATCTATTTGGTTTATTATTTTACAGTTCTCTACTTTGATGTATGGGGTTTCAATAAATCCCATTCTGTTAATTTTTGAGTAAATTGCCGGAGATGAAATCAATCCAATATTTGAGCCTTCCGGTGTCTCTATTGGACAAATACGACCATAATGCGAATTATGAACGTCTCTTACTTCGAAACCAGCTCTTTCTCTTGTCAGACCGCCTGGTCCCAGAGCAGAGAATCTTCTCTTATGAGTTATTGCAGCAAGTGGGTTTGTCTGTTCCTGATATTGTGAAAGCTGACCGGTCAAGAAAAATGAAGATACTACCGAAATCAAAGCATTACTGTTTATCAAATCATGAACTGTAATTTCATCTGGAGAAGATATAGACATTCTTTCTACTGCAATTCTGGTAACTCTCAAAAGTCCACTGTTATATTGTTCTTCCAATAATTCGCCGATAGTTTTAATTCTTCTGTTTGAGAGATGATCTATATCGTCAGTTATTTCATCGCCTTTTTGAACATCTATTATTTTTCTTACAATCGCTATAAGATCCTGCTTAGTTAATATCTTCAGCTCAGGATCGATATCTACACCGAGTCTGGCATTCAACTTATATCTTCCTACTTCACCTAAATTATATCTTTTTTCATTGAAGAACATTTTTTCAACCAACGCCAGAGATGATTCATAAAATGCTTCTTCACCAGGTCTGATGATATTATATATCTTTTTGACTGCATCTTCCTGATTTTCAGATGAGTCTTTTGCAATAGTGTTTTCCAGAACTTTTCTATAGTGTTCAGTTTCAGTAGTCACTACATCTATTTCATTAAAATCCATTTCTTTCAGTTTTAATTCGATCTCTTCAGAAATTTCACTTCCTGCATTAGCAATTACTTCTCCTGTATGAGGATCAATAAGATCATTGAAGAGATGTCTGTTTTGAAGTTCTGAAACTGGTATTGTTTCTTTTCCGTAGAATACATTTCTCAAATCTTCATTAGTAGAAATACCAGCGCTTCTTAGTAGAACGCTCACCGGGAGTTTTCTCTTTTTATCAATATAGACATATAAAGTGTCATTGATATCCAGAGTAAATTCAAGCCATGAACCTGTGTAAGGAATAACTTTTGCCATAGCCAGACTTCTTCCGCTAGGATGTCTTTCTTCAGTGAAGAAAACACCGGGGGATCTGTGTAACTGACTAATGATTACTCTTTCAGAGCCGTTCACAATAAAGGTTCCCTGTTCAGTAACAAGAGGAATTTCACCTAAGAAGACCTCTTGCATAATGATATCTCTTTCTAATTTTTGATTTGCATTTTTCAAGGCTTCTTCGTCATAAATTGTTAGCTTCAGTTTGGCTTTTATAGGAGCCTGATAAGTTAAATTTCGTTCTTTACATTCATCTGTATTATATTTTTCTTTTAATACTGAGTACTCTACAAATTCCAGAAGATACAGACCTTTAGGATCTTCTATAGGGAATATTGATTCAAACACTGCCTGTAAACCAACAGATTTTCTCTTTTGAGGATGAACATCTTTCTGTAGAAATTCTTCATATGAATCAATTTGCATTGCCAGAAGATTTGGTACTTCTACATTAGGAATATTGCATTCCTGAAAGCGTCTGCCAATTTTGGAATAGCTTTTAATTTTGACTTGTTTCAAAGCTCACTCCTTATAAGAATGCGAATAAATTCGCAGGAATTGATTAGTTTAAATAGAGAAAGTGGGCTTTATTCGCCCACTTTGATAATGATTTGTAGTTGAACTTATTTAATCTCAACAGTAGCACCTGCTGCTTCGATTTGCTTTTTCATAGCTTCTGCTTCTTGCTTTGAAACATTTTCAGCTATTTTGTTCGGGCAGTTATCTACTAAGTCTTTTGCTTCTTTGAGACCTAATTTGGTGATTTGTCTAACTTCTTTGATTACATTGATTTTCTTATCGCCAGCACTGGCAAGAATAACATCAAATTCTGTTTTTTCTGCGACAGCTTCCTGTTGAACAGGACCAGCAGCAGCAACTGCAACCGGTGCAGCAGCTGTAACACCAAATATTTCTTCAAGTTCTTTTACCAATTCAGACAATTCAAGTACTGTCATTCCTTTTACAAGTTCAATTACTTGTTCTTTCTTATCAGACATGTTTCCTCCACTTAATCTATTAGTTTTCTTTATTTGCAATAGCATCAATTGTATAAACAAATTTTCTTATAATACCGTTCAGAGCACCAACAAATCCTGATATAGGAGCATTGAATCCTGCCATCATCTTTGCCAGTAATTCTTCTCTTGAAGGTAATTCAGCATAAGCATTCAAATCAACAGCTGTAATAACTTTCCCGCCAATGTATCCAATTTTGAAATTTGGAAACTCTTTGTCCCCCATGAACTCTTTTTTGAACAATGGAAGAACTTTAGCCGGTGCTACTTCATCTGTCTTTGAAATTGCAATTGCGTTAGGACCTTTGAGCCACTCATTAATATCTTCGATTCCCAAATCTTTCATGGCTATTTTTAGAAATGTGTTTTTGGCTACAAAATAGTCAACTCCCAAATTACGCATTCTTGTCCTTAATTCATCAACTTCCTCAACATTGATACCCTTATAATCGAGTATGACTATTGATTTTGCATCACTTAATCTTTCTTTAATTGTAGCTACTCTGCTTAATTTGTATTCCTGTATCATTGTGCCCCCTATTTCTTTGTCAGAAGCAGCGTGTCAGCTACATTAAGTCTGATTCCCGGTTTCATAGTTGATGTTAAGGTAATACTCTTTAAGTATTGACCTTTCATGGCTGCAGGTTTTTCTTTTGCAATTGCTGATATGATTGTTAATAAGTTTTCTCGCAGTTTCTCGTTTTCAAAACTCAACTTACCGGCAGGTACGTGTAAGTTTGAAAATTTGTCTACTTTGTAAACAACCTTTCCACCTTTGGAATCTTGTACTGCTTTTGCTACATCCATAGTTACTGTGCCAACTTTTGGGTTAGGCATAAGCTGTCTGGGTCCAAGAATTTTACCCAGGCGTCCGATTTTTGCCATTAAGTTCGGCGTTGCTATTGCGACATCAAAATCCAACCATCCGGATGTTATCTTTTCGATATATTCATCCAGACCTACATAATCGGCTCCTGCTTCTTTTGCTTCAGTTGCCTTGTCTCCGTCTGCAAAGACCAGTACTCTGACTACTTTACCAGTTCCGTGTGGTAAAATAAGTGAATTTCTGATCTGTTGATCTGCTTTTCTGGGATCGACTCCTGTGTTCATATGAATCTCAACAGTTTCATCGAATTTTGCTGAAGGTAATTTTTTCAGAATTTCAATTCCCTCATCAAGACCATATTTCTGTTGTTTGTCATAGAAGTCTTTCCACTTAGAATAGCGATTACTTCTCGTTTTCATTTACTCTCCTTGATCTCCTGCAAGAGCGAGATTATTCGGATATCTCAATACCCATACTTCTTGCAGTACCCTCGATCGTCCTCATCGCTGATTTAATACTAAAAGCATTCAAATCCTGCAGTTTAAGTTCTGCAATTTTTTTAACCTGAGCCTTGGTCACCTTTCCGACTTTATTTCGGTTAGGCTCACCTGAACCCTTAGCTAATCCTGCCTCTTTTCTTAAAAGTACAGCTGCCGGAGGAGTTTTAATTTCGAAAGTATAAGATTTATTCTTTTTTACATAGATCATTACAGGATATATCATTCCCATATTGTCTTTTGTTTTGTCGTTGTAAGCTTTGCAAAATTCAGGAATATTTATCCCAGCCTGTCCCAGAGCCGGTCCAACTGGAGGAGCAGGTGTTGCCTGACCAGCAGGTAACTGCAATTTTACAACTTTTACTACATCTTTTGGAATTGGCATATCTACCTCTTTATATTTTACTTGTTTTGGATTTCAACTTGATCTGCATTAACTTCAACAGGAGTAATCCTACCAAACACTGTTACCTTTACAGTCAATTTTGATTGCTCCATATTAAATTTTTCCACTATACCGTCAAAATCTGAAAACGGACCGTCTATTATTTTAACGATATCTCCCGGAATGAAGTCATATTGACCCTTAGCGTTCTCATTTTCTCGTTCAGCTATTCCGAGCAATCTATTCACTTCACTCTCTAAGAGAGGAAGTGGTTCATATACAAAATTTGTTGAAGTTGGTGTTTTTTTCTTTTTTGTAGTTGCAGAAGAAGCATTTGAAACACTTCCTCTGGATTTCTTAGTAGCCAGAAAATTAGTTACTCCCGGCAACCTGAGTATGAAGTCTAATAATTCTTTTGATAAATCGGCTTCTATAATAATGTAACTGGTAAAAATCTTCTTTTCGGTTTCGATTTTTTTCCCATCCCTGATATGAAAAGTTCTCTGGGTTGGAATAAGTATTCTGCCAAGCTGTTCTTGAAGAGGAGTATTTAAAACACCTTTTTCAATTGCATTCTTTACTTTATTTTCGTGTGATGCATAAGTATGCAATACATACCATTTCATTATTTAGCCTTTTATTAGTATATATCTCATTAAAACTGAAAAAATAGAATCTACTGCAAACAGAAATAATGATACTATTGTGGACATAACTACTACAACTATTGTACCTTCTTTTAAATCATCCCTGCTTGGCCAGGTCACGAATTTTAATTCTTGTCTAACATCTTTGAAAAACTTTAGCATTTTCTTAATCATGATACTCTCTCTTCAGTTTTTGATTATGGCAGGACAGGCAGGAATCGAACCCGCAACCCCTGGTTTTGGAGACCAGTGCTCTACCAATTGAACTACTGTCCTGCAAATTCAGTTATCTTGTCTGTTTATGAACTGTATGTTTTCTACAGTTCGAACAGTATTTGTTTGTCTGAAGTCTGTCAGTGTGCTTCTTCTTGTTCTTTGTAGTAGTGTAATTTCTATTTTTACACTCTTGACATTCCAATATGATAATATCTCTCATGGTTCCTACTATTCTGCTATG
>JAQVBK010000122.1 GCA_028690365.1 Candidatus Cloacimonadota bacterium | reverse complement strand
CTACAGCATTTGCGAACAAGTAATAAATATTGTACACATTGACAATAAGCGGGAAACTTGAGGTATGGTAACTAAAAAACATGTAGAAAATATTCAGTTATAAATTCATGAAAAGTGCAAAGCGAGTGTACATTTATAACTAATACCTGTTGATATGTTTTGAAAAGGAAGTTATATTCATATAAATCGACATCCGGGACAAGATAATAAAAATCGACTAAACACTAACCTTACTATTCGATGATGGGATAGTAAGTGAGTGTACGTTATCATATTCGCAGCAATATCTTGCTATTGGCTTGCATGCCAATTAGACTAACTAAATCCTTATTTATGAGTTAGCCAAAAAGAACTTGCTCTATAGATCACCAAGCCTAAAGTATGAAATAGAGTTTTTGGATTTTAGCACGGATGAGAAGTACCTTTTGTATAAGGATAAGTTTGAATAAATTGGCATGGTGTATTTGGTAACGTTGAAAAGGATCAACACGATATTTGTTTAGATGAAATTATAGTGGCAGACATAAGGTCTGAGGATCAGTCCCAAAGCACAAAGGATTTACTCCACGTATAATTGTGAGAATCGTATCACGACGATAGCTAAATTAGCGCCAAATTACATTCTCGTGGGTGATGAAATGGGAACGTTGAGGGTGTTCCAATATCCGCCTGATAATGAAAAGTTAGGTGAGCTTCATAGTCAATGTTATACCCAACATATGAATAAAATTAATTGTATCAAACAGCATCGGGAGTTGACGTATGTGGTGACGACTGCGGTTGCGGATAGGTCCATGATTTTGTGGAGGAAGTATGGTATGGGGTGATTGATTGGTTGATTGTGAATAAAATTAAAGGGAAGAAAAACAAAAAGAGATCATGTGATGTTTTTATTGATAAAAAATAAAATAAAATTCCCAAAGAGTCAATTTCTAAAACTATAAAATTGAATACAATTAAAATACTTTATCTTTTTTGTTTATATAAAAAACTTTTAAACCAAATTTATTATAGTATTTCAATTTTACATATAAAAAGATGCCATCCCATCTTATCCATAAAAACCTTTTAAGATAAATTTGCCGATTCGGTGACCAAAACATGAGTAAATTACTTTAACAAAAAATGAACCCTTAACCTAAATTAGATGTCGAACTATTAAGATAAAAGATATCATGTCTTAAACATACAGCAGCACAAAATGGATTGGTGAGTTTATCAGCACCACAAATAAAAATGAAAAATAGGATCTTTGTTATAATGAAACAACAATTTCTAAACATCCACCAATATCATTATAACTGTTACCGTTTGTGCTGTTATCAAGACCGATTGCTGAGCTTCCTACTGCTTCCAGAACACCGATGTAGAAACTTCCTTCAGTAAAATAGAAGATAGGTAAATCTGGTAAATCAACAAAATTCCAGCCAGTTACTAGTGAAGTAACTGGTAATTGTGCTGTATAAATTGGAGTACTACCTGGCATACCATCTGTTCCGTTATCATCCCAAATCCTTACGATTAAAGGCAGAGTACCCGGAGTATGAACATATATTTTTGCCTGCATGATTCTAATTTCACCAGCATCAGGATGAACGTCTGGAGTGAACTTATTGGCTGATGAACGACCTGAACCAGCACTATAGGCAACTTCAGATGTTCCGTCATCATAAATGTATTCTGTTGCAGTTTCAATCATAACATAAGCAAAAGCTTCGTTTGAAGCAGCAGAAGTACCTTGTTCGTAGTTAGCTCTAACTACATAGTAGTTTACTGTTCCGGCGAAAGGAGAATTATCTGTATACATGGTTGTATTTGAAGTTCCAAGAACTTCATCATATTCGCCACTGGTTGTACTACGGTAGATTGAATAAGAATCAGGTATAGGTGAGTTTGGATCAGGAGTACCTATGTTTGCTGAAATACCAATATTAGTTAATCCTGTGTATGCTTCAGATACCGGCATCCAGGTCCCTTCTATAGAACAGTAGCTTCTGCTTTGATTATTAACTTCTTCAGCAAGAAGTCCCTGATTGGTAGTTTCAAAATTTGATATACCCACAAATAAATTACCGGAAGATGGAATCATGATATTAGCCTGCATAACATCTACAGATGTCTGAGCCATGTTTAGCAGTCCGCCAACACCTTCAACACGATAAATCTCATCACCAGGGAATCCTTCATTATCTTCCCAAACAACAATATCTGTTGTTCCTGTAACGGTACCTTCAGTGTTGTACATAAAGAAATTTACATCTGTTAATGCAACTTCTGAATCATAGGGATTTGTGATTTTAACTGCGTAAGGTTGACCATCGCTGATATATGATACCCAGGTAGCATCATAATAAGCCAATTCGGTCTCAGTAAAGACAACAGGAGTATTCCACATTAAATTTACCTGATTTCCTTCAGCTTCTGCAGTAAGTCCGGTTGCTGGTGGAAGGAAAATATTCGCTGTGATTGCAACATCATCGAGGAAGAATCCCTGACCAACACCGCCATCATCGTTGTCATCTGTTTTCATAGTGAACTTAATCTGAACATCTTGTCCAGCCCATGGATTGAGACGAGCGGTTCCAAAACCGTCAGCCTGCTGCCAGCCAAAATACAAATCTGCAAAATCCTGGTCTATAAGTCTCCACTCAGCAGGAAGATCCTGCAGACCACTGTAGTTATAATGAAGCATTGTCCAGGAGACTTCGTCAGCTGGTTTTACAAAAACCTGATAGTAATCTTCAAGATAATTATCTCCATCTCCATCTGAATCAAGCAGCTCATAGAATGTCCAGTAGCTGAGAATAATATCTCCCGGGGTATTGGGAATTGAGATGACTGGTGAAACAACTGAGTTTAACAAGTTAGGTGATACAGGGCAATGAACACTGTTATTGCCTGTGTGAACATTAGTTGTATTGATAGCCCAATGATCTCCACCCACATCACCAAGAGCACTAGGAATCATCTGGTTGTCACCGGCTGCTCCTTCACCATCACTCATAAATACATCGGCAACATTGATATTGTCAACTTTCATACCGAACATAGTAGGATCATCTGATGCATCATATGCTGGATCAGAAGCAAAAGCGAATCTGATCTGAACATTTTGTCCGGCATAAGTGCTCAGATCAAAAGATGCGTCAACCCAACCGTTTGAAGAACCACCCCAACCAGCAATTCCAGATCCTTCATTAAATTCATAACCAAAGCTGTATAAAGAAGTACAGTTGTATGCGGGTGTTCCGCTGATAACTGACCAGCTTGCTCCGTTATCAGTAGAAATTTCTACATTGCAACCATCCCAACCGTCATAAGGTGCTTCAGCTCCTGCCGGATCTTCAACAATGTAATTCAATTTGAACGTGAGAGTAGGGTTAGCTGTGGGTAGAACTATCTGGGGAGTATCCATTACGATATAGCGATGACTGGCATATCCGCCCAGTTCTTCGTCACCCATCCACCATGATGATCCGGCAAACGCGCCGGTTGTGGAAAGATGCCATACTTCATTGGGGCTTGTTTCATCAACTGATGTCCATTCGCCAAAGCCATCTTCGAATCCGGCAGAATAAATTTCTGTTCTGTCAAATCTGCTAAGCTGATTATTCTCCGTAACTTTTACATCTTCCGGCAACAGATTCACTGTTCCCGCTGAAAGCATGCTTACTAGTAAAAATGTCAGCATGAAAACTGCTAAATAGGCTCTTTTCATTTTAATCCTCCTGTGATTTATAATTGTTCAGATAGTTTTTTCTATAGTTATTTTGTCAAAGGTTTTTGTCTTTTTTTTAAATCTCTTGCATTTAACTTCTATAGTCCTATAATTTTATTTGTTTTAAATCATGCAGACAGACCGTGTTTTGAAGAGAATTATTTAATGTAATGATGAAATATTTTTTTGATTGGAGTAATCATGATTGAGAAAGAGCGAATTAAAAAAATCGGAACCACGCTAAATGTTAGCAGAGATTTTGTTATATACTGGATGCAGTCAGCTCAGAGAATTTACTACAACCATACATTGGCTTATTCTATTGAAGAATCGGTAAAAGAGAATATTCCGCTCATAGTTTATTTTGAAATCATAGATTCATTTCCTGAAGCAAATTACAGACATTTTCAATTTATGCTTCAAGGACTAAAAGATATTTCAGATAAATTAAGAAAAAAGAACATAACGTTCCTGATATCTTATACACCGGATGATTTGTTCTTAAATTTGATTTACTTGAGTAAAAGAGCAGAAATTATTGTGACAGACAGAGGATATCTTTCTTGTCAAAAAGTATGGAGAGAATTTGTGGCAGATAACGTCAAATGTCCGGTTTTCCAGATTGAGACTGATGTTATCGTACCCACCGAAACAGTTTCAGTAAAAGAAGAATACTCTGCAGCAACCATCAGAAAAAAGATAAATTCCCAAATAAGAAATTATTTGACTTCTTTCCCTGATGATATTTTCAGAGAATACAGCTTACCGCTGGTAGACATTAAAATTTCCGGTTTAATTTCCTCAGAAAGAATTTTGTCACTAGCCAATGTTCTTAAAATCGATCACTCCGTGCAACCGATAAATATGTTTCCTGGAGGAGAAACAACTGCTCAGCATAAATTGAAAGAATT
Source organism: Candidatus Cloacimonadota bacterium (assembly GCA_028690365.1). Lineage (GTDB taxonomy): Bacteria > Cloacimonadota > Cloacimonadia > Cloacimonadales > JAQVBK01 > JAQVBK01. The sequence goes on along the minus strand of JAQVBK010000122.1, from coordinate 4,952 downwards.
TATAGTAAGAAAAGTTTCAAAATACGATCAATTTAAGAATGAACCAGGGGAAAATGTAGTTTCAGATTTAAGCCCTTATTTGCATTTTGGTCAGATCTCACCGATACAGATATATAAAGAAATTTCGGAATTGGAAAACAGTTCTGAATCTTTTCTTGAAGAATTGGCAATCAGAAGAGAACTCAGTATAAATTTTGTGGAAAATAACCCCAAATATGATACTTTTGAATGTATTCCGGTATGGGCAAAAAAAACACTTTTCGAACATATTTATGATGAAAGAGAATATATCTATTCTTTAAGTGAACTAGAAAATGCCGGAACACATGATGATTACTGGAATGCAGCTCAGAAAGAAATGGCTATCTCAGGTAAGATGCACGGATATATGAGAATGTATTGGTGTAAGAAAATTATTGAATGGACATCGACTCCAGAGATTGCTTTCAACAATGCATTATATCTGAATAATAAATACAGTCTTGACGGAAGAGACCCGAATAGTTTTACCGGGGTTGCCTGGTGTTTTGGAAAACATGACAGAGCCTGGAATGAACGAGAAATTTTTGGCAAGGTACGCTATATGAGCAGTAACGGGTTGAAACGAAAATTCGATATGGATACTTATTTAAGAAAAATCAGAGATTTGGAGGAAAGATGAGGAGTTGGTTTCTTTTGTTATTGCCCTTTTTTCTGGTGGCAGGTGAAGTTGAAACAGTTGATTATGTTGATCTGACAAGATATGTCGGGAAATGGTATGAAATATCCAAATTCCCAAATAGATTCCAAAGAAATTGCAACAGTTCCGTTGCTGAATATTTTCTCAATGATAATGGTACTATCAGGGTAGTCAACTCATGCGAGACACCATCTGGTATGAAAACCGCAAAAGCCAAAGCCTGGGTTGTAGATAAATCAACTAATGCAAAGCTTAAGGTCTCTTTCTTCTGGCCTTTCAGAGGAAATTACTGGATTCTGGATTTAGGAGAGAACTACGAATATGCAGTTGTCGGAGAACCCAAGCGCAAATATCTCTGGATATTGAGCAGAACTCCGCAGTTGGATGATCTGACTTATCAGAAGATTCTGACAAGACTGGAACTTATGGAATATGACACATCTCTTTTACAACCAAGTAAATAGGAACAGAAATGAGTAAAAGGAAAGACGTGCAGGTTTTTGAAGACAAGTAAGTTAGCACACTTTGGGATGCGAATCCCGTCAAAGGTGATTTTATAGGAGTAGTAATGAAATACATAAAAAACAAACAGCTCAATTTATTAATTGCATTAGAGGTTCTAATTTTTTTTATTGCTGATAGGAATATTCTGGATGAATGAAATAATTGATTTACCCCATATTTTTCTGGGTGCACCATCTACTCCGTTCAATTGGCAGGAGAATGTCATTGAGACAGTTTTAATGCTTATATTGGGAACATGTCTGGTTATTGCCACGAAGTTAGTTTATGACAGATTTAGATTACTGGGAAAATTTCTTGTAATCTGTGCAGCCTGCAAAAGAGTAAAAGTTGGGGACAAATGGATTCCTATAGATGTTTTTATAAATAGTAAAACAGACACTGATTTTTCGCATGGTCTATGTGAAGAATGTATGAAAAAGCTGTATGGAGAAATTCTCTAAAATGAGTTATGAAAAAAAAATCGTAGATTTTTTTCGTAATAATTCCAATTTGACGATTATGCGTGAGATAGAAAATCTTGATTTGTCCAATGTTTCTTCGATTGATAAACTCATCAGACTTTATCCTCAATATCCTATCAGAGAATTGATAACTCTGTCAAAAATCAGAAAGAGAACTGCTTCTAAAACTAGCGATGCGTATAAATATCTCTATTCAGACAAGAGTGGTCAACAAGCTAGCTCTGATTCCTTATGTAAGTATCATGGAGAAAAATTCCGTGATTTTTTAGTTATTGCGGATTTGTGCTGTGGTGCCGGGATGGATTTGGTCTCAATTGCTCCCGGAAAAGAACTGTGTTTTGCCGTTGATACAGATGAGAATACATTGCTGACAGCAGAGTATAATTGTGATCAGGCTGGTTTTAACAATGTTAGTTTTGTGAATTCTGGAGCTGAATTGTTTGATGAAGATGTGCAGGCTGTGTTCATTGACCCGGATCGCAGAATTGGGCAAAGAAGAAGTATTAGTTTAGAGGGAATGTCGCCTGATTGGGATTGTGTTCTGAGGCTAATCAAAAAGTATGAGAACGTTGCTGTAAAGATGTCACCGGCACTGGATTATCGTTCTCTAAAGATTGAAGTTCCGCATACATTCGAATTTATTTCTGTTCACAATGAGCTGAAAGAAATATTACTGTGTACGGGAGTATTGGCTGAGAATGGGATCAGACGCAAAGCCGTAGTTTTGCCGGAGAATTATATTCTTGGTAGTCAATCTTTGAATTCTGAAACTCAAATACAGTTATCTACTCTCAAAGAATTTGTTTTTGAGCCCGATAGTGCTATAATCAGGGCTGGACTTGTTTCTGATTATGCGGAATTGAATAAATTATTCTTTTTAGATGAGCACATAGCTTTACTAACAACTAATGAGAGAACGGAACTCAGCGGAAGATTCTATTCAGTTATTGATAGTTTCAGTTATAATTTGAAGAAATTACAAAAATATATTAGAGAAAACAGAATTGGCTCAGCTTCAATTAAAACCAGAGGGTTTTCAGATACGGTTGAAAACTTCCGAAAGAAAATTACATTTAGAGGAGAGAACTCCTGTGTGATATTTATTATTAGGAACGCTAAAAAACATGAAATTATCATTACCGAGGAATCTGATTAGTTGAGAATACTTTATAAGACTGTGCTTATTGAATGGAATTAATTCTTTACAAACAGAAGCTCAAAAAAAAATTGAATTCATTTGATAATCAGGGATATAATCCCGCCCGAAATAGTCCGCAATAGAAAATAATGGAGGAAACATGAAATCAATAATCCTTGTGAGTTTATTGTTTCTTTTAGGCGGTTGTGCTTTAAACAAAATCAACAGCTCTGCAGAAATGGAATCCAGAATCGAAACTCTCGAGAGCAATTTGGGCAGACTTTCTCAACTTGTTGATTCGCTGAGTACAACAGATTACTCCGGTAATGAAAAGGAATTATTAAGAAGGATTGTTCAACTGGAAAAGCAGATTGGTGAACTGCAAAATAACAATGAAGAATTGATTGTAAATGAGCAGATACCTGCCCCTTCTCAAGATGTGGTAATCGAACATAATACCCCGGAGAACAATGTCTTTGAAGAATATAAAAATATAAAAGTCCATTATGACCAGAATAAATACAATCTGGCAATCAGCAAATTTACTGATTTTATGAAAAAATATCCCAATGAAGCATTGACTTCTAACGCTCAGTATTGGATTGCAGAATCCTTTTATGCCCTCAAAGATCTGAACACTGCCTTAAGCGAGTTTCAAAAAGTAATTGATTTCTTCCCTGATTCAAATAAAGCTCCCGATTCTATGTACAAGTTGGGAAAATGCTATTATGAACTGGATATGCCTGATCAGGCAAAAATCGAATTGAACAGAATTTCTACTATGTATCCTGATTACGAAAGGCAAAATCTTGTTGATGAACTCCTCAGGAAAATGGAATAGGAAAGGTCTATGAAATCCTTAATGATTATCATTTGCTTGCTACCCTTATTATTGTTGGCAGACGACTTAGCTGATAAGGAAAATATCCCCGGATTTCTGGCAGAACAATCGATTCTGATGTTGGAAGGCAATGAACCGGTTTTGCTGCAAATAAATGCCGGAGAATTTACTCAGCAGACGACCTGGCTATTGAAAGAAGAATTATTGAAAAGGGAATTTACAATTACTGAAGATTTGCATGATGAATCAGAAATATTGAAAATTGAATATCAATTTGAACGAAATATTAGAAAGGTAAAAAAGTTTATCTTTACCGGAAAGCAGTATACTGTGATCCATCGTTTTTCAATTCAAACTACAGATGCTAGTGGTAAGATAAATGATTTCCGAACGGTCGAATATGTTACTACTGATTCTGAAGCAGAGAAGGTGATGAATTGGTATGATCCCATTATGGTAACAACTGTAATAGGTGGTTTGATTTATCTGATTTATTATGGCAATAATTAAAAAAATGATTGAGGTTATATGAAAAAACAATTGTTGATTATGATTGTTCTTCTGATTGTGGTTACAGCCTGCAGCAGGAACAAACTTCGTGATGTTATGAGCCCTGAAGAGAACATGGCAAAAGGAAATGAATTCTTCGAAAAAAAGAAATACAACAAAGCGATTCCTTTTTATGAAAGAGTTGTATTAGATCTTAAATCTCAATATACAGCTCAGGCTCAACTGCGCTTAGCTGATTCTTATATGAATAGAAAAGACTACTTCAATGCCAGACTGGAATATGAAGAATTTCTGAAATTCTTCCCGGAAAACAGAGAAGCTGCAAGAGCTCAGTTCAATATTGGTGTGTGTTATTTCAATACCTCACTTGCTCCCCAATATACTCAGGAAGAGACAATTGAAGCTATTGAAGCCTTCGAAACTTATCTGCAAAAATATCCTACTCACGGATTACGTCTCGAAGCTGTTCAATACATAGAAAAATGTAATTACAAGCTTCTCGCCAAGACTTATGAGAATGGCTATATCTATTATAAAATCTACGATTATAGTTCAGCACTGATGTATTTTGACAGAATCATTGAGTTGAATATTTCAGATGAATTGGACAGAAAATCATTGTACTACTCAGGATTGATCAGTTATAAACGTAAAGAAAAAGAAAAAACAGGTAACTATCTCGAGATTCTTACCAACAAATATCCCGATTCTAAAGAAACTGCGAAAATGAAAAATACTATTCGAGACTCAAGTAATGCTGGATATTTTCAGAGAGAATTATTATAAACTGAGGGGACA
>JAQVBK010000121.1 GCA_028690365.1 Candidatus Cloacimonadota bacterium | reverse complement strand
CAACAGAATTTGATTGTGAAAACCAGAGTTGATTTGGAAATGCAATGGAAAAAAGAAATTGAATCAATCATTCGTTTAGCAGCAACATTCCTGGTTAATGGTGAAACAGTTGCTTCTATTGATTTCAAAGGAGAAAACAAACTCTACAGAGTTGGTGAAAGTATAGAAGGACGTAAAATTACTGAAATTGGTTCAGGTTATATGAACTATGAATATCGGGGCAGTAAGGGTAAATTGACTCTTCAGCCGATACCGGAAAAACCGGCGGCAATTGATGTTAAACAACAAGATAAAAAAGAATATATTTGGTAAAAAATTACAAGGAGTCTTTATGGGATTATCAAATGCAAACTTCAAGGTTATTAAATTGAGTGTTATTTTAACAATAATATTGATGTCATTTTCCGGATTATTGTTTGCTCAACATCAAGATGACTTACTCAATAAAAAAATAACACTTGATGCCGAAGATGCGAAATTGTCGCATGTAATTGCTACAATGGCAAAATTGAGTGACACTAATATTGTGCTTTCTCAGGAAGTAACGGTATCCGACAGCAAGGATAAAGAAGAACCCAGAATTACTATCCATCTTAAAGATATAGCAATTGAACAAGCGCTAAGCCTGGTTGTGAAAGCTGTAGGACTTTCTTACAGATTTACCGGTGGTAATACATTCCTGGTAGGATCAAAAGACAGGATTGAAGAAGAAGTTGGTGAAAGAAGCTATGTTATCAATCTGAATTATATCAGTGCAGATAAAGTTGTAAAAGCATTGGACATTATGCCGGGTGAAATTGCTGAAGTACCTGGGCAGAATCAAATAATTGTTCGGGCAAATCCTGAAACTTTTGCTGAAATCAGTAGCAGAATCAAAGAAATGGACTATACACAAAATCAGATTGAAATTAGAGCAAGACTCATTGAAATCAATGTTACTGACACTAAGAAATTAGGTATTGATTGGTCCAGACTAAATAAGTTGACCACTATATTTGCTGAGGATCCAATGAATGCTTCAGGAGTTGGATTACCATTCGGATATGAAGATGCTCTTGATGTAACACCAAGTGGATCACTTCAGAATTTTGCTGAACTGCCGGATCAGCAGTATTTCCAGAAAATGACATCTTTTGATGATGCGTTTAAATTTAGTCGTCAATTGTATGCCTTTGATGTAACCGTGGATTGGCTTCTCGAAAATAATGCAGCCAAAATTCTTACAGATACAAGATTAACCGCAATGAATGGCGAGAAAGCTAATATTCATATCGGTGAAAAAATACCTTATGTTGTTCAAGACAGAGATTATGATGTACAAGTTGAACGGGAAGATGTAGGTATCAAACTTGAAGTTATTCCAACCGTTAATAAGGATGGACAGATCACTACAAAGATTATTCCTGAAGTCAGTTCTGTAACTGAGCTGGTTGGAGGATTTGTGCCAAGAACCAGAATCAGAAGAGTTGAATCAACAATTACTGTTCCCAACAACAGTAAGATTATAGTTGGTGGTTTATTAACCAGCAATATTTCAAAAAAAACAAACAAAGTTCCATTATTAGGTGATATTCCGTTTATCGGAAGGTTCTTCAGACATGAACATGAGGTAATTGAAACAACTGACCTTATTATTGAAATCACACCTAGAATGGTTACAAGCCAGGATATTAACCACGACATAGAAATCGACGAAAGATTAGAAAGACGTCTAATCGAAGTTGAGTAGGAGGGGATATGCAGAAGATAAAATTATTCAGCATTGCAACCTTGGTACTTCTTTCAGCACTGATGCTTATATCATGTGATAAGAGATCGGTTGAATTGCCTACTTATAATATAGAATTTGTTAGTGCTATTCCAGATTCTATTTATGCTGACGGAAATGATGAAACTTTTTCTGAGGTTTCTTTTTTGGTAAAAACAAACAATGGTTTTCCAGTAGTTGGTGAAAAGGTAATATTTGTAAGTGACATTGGCAAAATCGCTGAGGTAGTTACAGATGATTCAGGTATGGCTATAGGTATGTTCATGGACACAAATCAAATAGGTACCGCAACAATAAAAGCAATGATTGGAGCTTCAGAGGATATCGCGACTGTAAAGATACTTGAAGAACCTGAAGAAATTCCAGAATTTTTCATTGAAAGAATTGTAGCAGAACCAGATACAATTTATCAGGATAATAATCTAACTACATCTTTTATAACAGTATACATTAGAGACGTGGATGGATTTGCGGGAGCAGGTAAAACTGTTATGTTTAAATCAAGTATTGGAAACATAATAAGACAAAAAACTACTGATAGTTTAGGAGTAGCAACAGTAGAATTTTGGGATCGAAATGACTTAGGATTAGCAACTATAACTGCATCTATATACGAAGTAAAGCAAACTATCAATGTAGCAATTATAGAAGCTCCACAAGTCGAAGAAATAAATCTTGAGGTAAGCTCTCAAGTGATAGAAGTAGACAAAAATATCAACGTGATTGCCAGAGTTTTAAATACACTTGGAAATCCTGTGCAGAATGGAACTCTGGTTAAATTCTCTTCTAGCTCAGGATCTTTCATTGACGATCAAGTAAGTACTAATAATGGAACTGCCGTAGCTGTATTTTATTCAGGTCAAACGGCTACACAAGCAACTATAACGTGCCAAGTTGCTGAAGTTTTTGAAGAAATTGGAATGACTATAAAACATGGTGTCCCAGAGTCAATTGAGCTTTCATCTTTTATAGGGGAAGAGGAAGTATCCGAAATACCCGTAGACTTCGAAGGTTTAGTTGATATAGAAGCACTGGTAAGAGATAAATTTCAGAACAAAGTACAGAATAGACTTGTTAATTTTACGATTTCTCCTGAAGATATGGGAGTTGTAACTCCAGCAACAAGTTCTACAGACTTAAATGGTATAGCCAGAACACAATTTGATCCAAATCTAATCTCAGGACAAGTCCAAATTACTGCTACAGCTGATTCTGTTATAACTAATTCTGTGTTAGACATTTATTCAAATGACCTTGCTTTTCTCCAGTTTTTCTTCTCCGGTCAACTTGATATCAATGTATCCGGTTCAGGTGGAAATGAATCAGCTATAATAAGAACGATTCTAAAAGATAATTCTGGAAACCAGATTGATGTTCCGGACACTGTTTTCTTTGAATTGCAAAATGCTCCAGATGGTACTCATCTAAGTTACAATGGAGAAACATCATACCTCGGTGGAGAGCCCTTGGAAGTTGTTGCTCAAAATGGAATTGCACAGGTAGTGATAAGATCAGGAACAGTTGCTGGGACTGCGAAAGTAAGAGTATTTGGATATGATAGCGAAGGAAATACAATTTCTGCAATTAAGCCAAATATCGTAGTTCATGCTGGTCCTCCGGCATCAATTCATCCTGGATTTGGAGGGTTTAATACTGGAACAAGTTTAGGTGGTGGTATTTGGAGTATAACAGCTGAAGCTCTGGTAAGAGATATTCATGGAAATCCTGTTGATAGAGGAACTGCTGTGTGGTTCTCTCTGGTAGACCCTCTTCCAAACAGTTATATATATGGTTCAGCATATTGCGGAAATGAAAGTGCTGATGGAGATTCTCTACCTGGTACCGCTTACACTACAATCACCTATCATGGAATTAATACCTTTGATTATCTGACTATTAAAGCTGAGAGTGGTCAAATAGAACAAACATTTACTGCACAGCTTCCTCTGAATAGTCCAATAATGGAAGTCAATGTTTATCCTGCTTTTATTGAATTCTTTGAGAGTCAGCCGAATATCAGTCACAAAGATTTAGAGGCATATTGCACTGTAATTGACGGACAAGGTAATCCAATATCAAATGCAGTTCTAACTTGGACTACTATTTCTGGTGAATATATTGAACATCCAAATGCAGTCTATGTTACTGCCGATGATTATCACTTAACCTATTCTGTTGAAGGTAGTGGGTACAATAGACTAAGAGCTTATAAACATAATGTTGGTATACCGACTGCTATAGCTCCAATTATTGAACAAACATTTAATGGAATGGTAAGGATTATGGGAACCAATACTGCAGCTGAGTTTACTTTTATAGTCAGACGGTTCTTCTATGGACCTAACTAGAAAAGAGGTAAATAATGTCTTTTAATCCGCAATTTGCAAGGCTTGGTGAAATACTTTTGCATGATGGTCATGTATCTGAGTCACAAGTCAAAGATGCCTTAATAAAACAGTCAAATTTCAATTTAAAAATTGGAGAGACTCTACTTAAACTTGGTTATATTACGGAAACCCAACTGCTGGATGCTTTGCACCAGCAGTTGGAATACGAAATTGTCGATGAATCAACTCTGCTTGACCTCGACAAAAATGTGGTATCTCTCATTCCTGAGCCTTTTGCAGTACAAAATCGTGTCATTGCGATAAATGAAACTGAAGATACAGTTGTAGTTGCTATGACAGATCCGGAAAATATTCCGGTAACTGATAATCTGAAAAAGATTTTGAAGAAGCAAATCTCTCCAGTCCTGATAAGTGATACTACCCTGTCAGATACACTTGAGCGTTATTACAAAAGCATAAGAACAACTACTCAGGTAGAAGATGCTGTAGGTAATTTTGATATAGTTGCGGTTGATGATGAAGAGAATGAAATCAACATTGATGCTTCAGCAGAAGCTGATGCACCGGTTGTAAAAATGGTCAATTTGATCATTTCGGAAGCTATTAAGGCCGCCGCAACTGACATTCACATTGAACCGCTTTCCAAACGTTCAAGAATAAGATTTCGTGTTGATGGAGCTTTAAGAGAAGTTATGAATCCACCGCTTGCTATGCATGCCGGAATTGTATCCCTCATCAAAGTTATGTCAAAGCTTAACATTGCTGAGCGCAGATTACCGCAAGATGGTCATATCTCGCTAAAAAGCACCACAAAGAGTGTTGATGTTCGTGTTTCCATTACCCCAACGGTTAATGGAGAAAAAGTAGTTATGCGTCTGTTAGATAAAGGAGATTTCGGATTCACTCTTACCAGCCTTGGCTTTGAAGAAGATGATCTTGAAATATTCAGAAAATGGATAAAACGACCTTACGGAATAAATATCGTTTCCGGTCCTACCGGTAGTGGTAAATCTACTACTCTCCATGCTGCTCTGAAACAGATTCTTGACATTGAAACAAATATCATGACTGTGGAAGATCCGGTTGAGTATAGATTAGATGGAACTACTCAGATTGAAGTGAAAGAAAAAATTGGGCTCACTTTCAGTTCTGCACTTAGATCAGCACTGCGTCAAGATCCTGACGTTTTACTTATTGGTGAGATCAGAGATGAAGAGACTGCAGACATAGCAGTAAAAGCTTCGTTAACAGGGCATTTGGTGTTTACGACACTTCACGCTAACGATGCACCATCAACAGTGACCCGACTCATTGATATTGGTGTTCCTTCCTATCTTGTTGGTTCATCTCTCAATCTTGTATTGGCACAACGTTTGGTAAGGAAAAACTGTAAGCATTGCGTAACAGATTATACTCCAACTGAAGATGAGTTAAAAGCCGCTGGTATCTCAGAAGAAGAGGCGAAAACTATTAATTTCAAAATAGGAGTTGGTTGTGTTCACTGCGATAATACAGGATATTCCGGACGAACAGGTATATTCGAAATATTAGAGATGAATGCAGATATCAGAAAACTGGTGTTCGATAATGGAAATCAGGAACAAATCAGAGAACTGGCTTTGAAAACAGGTATGCAGTCATTGCATGCTGCAGCAGTTAAAAAAATGAAAAAGGGTATCACCAGTATTCGTGAAGTCATAAAATTGACTATAGTTGACTAAATATTGAATTGCCCATAGAAACGATATAAAAAAGGAAAAACTATGGCTACATTTTCGTATATAATTAAAGATGCAAAAGGTGCTCGTGTTGAAGGTATCCTTAAAGCATCAAAGATGGATGACGTAATTGATAAGCTGAGCAAAGAGGGTGCCGTAATAATTTCGGTGAAAGCTACTAGCGAAAGCTCATTTCAAGGCAATATGTCCTTGTTTGACAAGCTCCTGTTTGTTATTTATAAGTTACGTACAAGCGTTTCTCTTAAAACTCTGGTCTTTTTTACCAGACAGCTATCTACTATGTTTTCGGCTGGATTGACCTTGGAAAAAGCTGTTTCTGATTTGAAAAAAGAAGAAACAAATAACAGATTCAAGAAAGTTCTTACAAAAATCTCTAATGATATAAAGAAAGGATACAGTCTTTCTGAATCAATGGAACAGCATCCTGGTGTATTCAATCCACTGTATGTATCATTAGTGAAAGCCGGAGAAATTTCTGGTACACTGCATACTGTTCTGGATGATCTTTCTGATTATCTGGAGAAGCTGGAAGATAACCGACGTAAAGTTGGATCAGCAATGATGTATCCGATTTTCATCCTTATTTTCCTTTCAGCAGTAGTGTGGGGATTGTTCTATTTCATCATCCCAATGTTTTCTGAAGTATACGGTAGATTTGGAGCAGATTTGCCGGGACCTACATTGGTAGCAATAGCAATTAGTAAGGTTATCAGAGAAAACATATTTGCAACACTACTTATTATTTTAGCAGTTTTTATGACTGGATTTCTTTTCTCTCTTACCGACAGAGGAAAGTATCTCATTGATTCAATTAAACTAAAACTACCAGTTATAGGTATGCTGATCAGAAACTCAATAATGAGTAAATTCTCGAGAACATTCAGCATTCTAATGGCTGCTGGTGTTCCAATCATGGATACACTAGAGCTGATTGAAAATGTAGTGCAGAATGCCGTGATTGAGTCTGCTGTCAGAGAAACCAGAATTATGGTAAAAGAAGGTTATAGTATAGCAGGAGCAATGAGAAAAACAGGGGTATTTCCACCCACTCTGCTTCAGTTAACTGCAACCGGTGAAGAGACTGGAGACATGGATAAACTGATGGGTAAAGCTGCAACTTTCTATGAAAAGTTAGTAGATTCAGTAGTCGAAAGACTGACTTCACTCATTGAACCTGTGTTAATTATTTTAATGGCTGCAGTTATTGGTACAATAATTGTTGTTATATACTTACCAATTTTCAACCTGGGTCTTGCAATAAGCGCAGGTATGAAATAGAAAAAAATCAAATAAAAAGGGGGATGTCATTGACTTCCCCCTTTTTTAATTCCAAAACAATTTGACACAAAATCCTCTGATTAATTTTTACTTCACTAAGAGGTGCACATGTTTGTAGACTTAATATTAAAAAATGCGACAGTTTTGTCAGTAGATGAAAATGATACAATTTTGTATGATTCATCAGTAGTTATTAAAGACAATTATATATATGATATACTTTCGGATGCCGAAGCAGTAAAGAAATATGAGAGTATAAACATCGTAGATATTAAAAAAAATATTCTGATGCCGGGATTGATAAATGCTCATACTCATCTTCCAATGTCATTTATGAAAGGGATTGCAGATGATCTACCCCTCGATGATTGGTTACAGAAACATATTTGGCCGGTTGAAGCAAAATTCATTAATGAAGAGTTCATATATGAATCTTCCTTGTTTGGTGCAGGAGAGGCTATAAAAAACGGGGTTACCATGTGTAACGATATGTATTTCCTGGAAGAACAAGTTGCAGAAGCATGCAAGAAAATGGGGCTGAGAGTATGTGTAGGTGAAGGGATTCTTGATTTTCCCAGTGCTGTGTTCACTGATTTGGAGAAAAGATTTACATATCTAAGGAGTTTATCTGAAAAATACCAAAAAGATAGATTTGTTGATGTGGCAATTGCACCTCATTCTATTTACACTTGCTGTAATGATACCCTTAAGCGTTGTGTGGAGTTTTCAAAAGATTATAATTTACCAGTTCATATCCACTTGTCAGAGACAAAAAAGGAAGTTGAGGATTGCCAAAAAGAGCACGGAATGCTGCCTACTCATTATCTGAATGAAACAGGGATGCTGGATCTGCCTATAGTAACAGTAGCACACGGAGTCTGGTTGCAAAGTGATGAAATTGAACTTTTGAAAAATAAAAATATAAGTGTAATTATCAATATTGATAGCAACCTGAAACTTGCTTCTGGTTTTCCTCCCATGGAAGATTTTGTCAGATATGGCATGAATTATTGCCTAGGCACTGATGGAGTTGCCAGTAATAACAATTTGAGTATAATTGAAGAAATGGGTACTTTGGCAAAACTGTATAAAGGACTCTATTCCGATCCTACATTTTTAAGTGCAAAAGAAGTGGTGAGGGCAGCTACAATAAATGCAGCTTCAGCTCTGGGAAAGAGAAAACAGCTTGGTTCACTGGAATCAGGGAAATTGGCAGATATTATAGTTGTCGACGTGAACAATATTGAGTCTCAGCCCCTATATAATCTCTATTCACAGATAGTTTACAATTTGAATTCTGATAAAATTAAACATACAATCATTGATGGAAAGTTTGTAATGAAAGATCGAAAACTGGTTAACCATGACGAAAAGGAACTGATATTATTGGCTAAAAACTATCAAAAACAGATTAAGGCGGGGGAATGACAATATTTATTCCGGATTTGATCCGTACCAACGTAATGGTGAAGGACAAAGAGGAGTGTCTCACTCAGATGACAGAGCTCCTTTATGTACAAAAAGCTATTTACAATTTAGAAAAATTCAAAACTGAGATATTTAAAAGGGAAGAAGCTTTCTCTACCGGTATTGGCAGAGGTATAGCTTTGCCACATGCAGTAACAGAAACTGCTTATGAACTAAAAGCTCTGGTATATGTTCTTGACAAGGAAATCGACTTTCAATCGGTTGACGCAGTTCAGGTGAAATTAGTAATCATGCTTGCAGTACCTGTTAAGGAGTCTTCTCTCAGGTTGAAACTTCTGGCTGCATTATCAAAGAAATTTAGTGAAGAAACTATTTTGAATCGAGTAAAATATTCGAATGATCGTGAATTAGTTTTGCAGATATTTAAGGAGTTAGAGAATGAGATATAAACACTATGTAATAATTGCATTATTATCTATGCAACTATCTTTAGCTGTAGCGATTAACGAAAAAGCCGGAACAGCCGGATTTGCTTTTTTTAAGGTTAGATTCTCTCCAAGAGCTGCTGCTATGGCAAATGCATATACCGGAATGTCAGATCAGGCTGATGCAGTTTTTTTTAATACAGCCGGTCTTTCTCAATTGAAGAATGACGAAATCATTGCGAGTTACATGAATTATTTTGATGGTTTTAATGGCGGTTCCGTAGTATATGCCAGAAGGTTTGACGATAAGATAAACTTTGCTTTCTTTTCACAATTTCTTACTAGTGGAGATATCGAAAAAACTATTGTTTCTTCCACTGGAGGATATGAGATAGTTGGAGATTTTGCAGCATCCGAATTCATATTTGGCGGGGGTGTTTCTTATGACTTTCATGAAATCGTCAAATTTGGATTTAATCTAAAGTTTATCTATGAAAGTATTGACAAAAAGTCACAATCGGCAATAGCAACCGACTTGTCTCTCCTTCATCAGACAACTAATGAAAAGATAATGCTGGGATTATCCCTTATGAATTTAGGAACTCAACTTTCAAAATTTACTGAATCCTCTCCTACTGTAGATTTACCAATAACTGCACAGATTGGAATAAACTATCTGGCTCTGGAAAATCTTCAGTTCAACCTTGATTTATGCAGACCACTTCACGGAGACTTTTCAGGAATGATTGGAACTGAATGGAAAGTCGTAGATACATTTAAGTTGAGGGCTGGTTTT
>JAQVBK010000120.1 GCA_028690365.1 Candidatus Cloacimonadota bacterium | reverse complement strand
ACTTAAAAAATCTGAAAAAACTAATACACCGCTCAGAATTAAGTATGGAATCGATCCCACTGGTTCCGAAGTACACATAGGACACTTGGTTCCAATTCGTAAGATGAGAGAATTTCAGGATTTGGGACATACAGGGGTAATAATAATTGGAGATTTTACTGCACAAATCGGTGACCCCACCGGAAGAGATGAATCAAGACCTCCCCTCACCACAGAACAGGTTAAAAAAAATGCAGAGAAATACATGGATCAAATGTACACAGTGCTGGATCGTGATAAAACCGAAGTAAGATGGCAGTCAGAGTGGTTTGGAGATATGGGAATGGCTGATGTTTTAAGAGTTCTTTCAAAATTCACGCTGGCTCAATTCATGGCTCATGACACGTTTCGCAAAAGATACGAAAACGGACTTCCTCTGGCAATGCACGAAATCATGTATCCAATTCTACAGGCATACGATTCTGTAGCTATAAAATCCGATATTGAGTTGGGAGCTACAGAACAAAAGTTTAATATTCTTTGTGGAAGAGATATGCAGAGATTTTATGGACAACCGGAACAGGTAGCTCTTCTATCACCCATTCTGATGGGAACTGATGGCATAAATAAAATGAGCAAATCTATGAACAACTACATAGCTGTATTTGATACTCCCTCTGATAAATACGGAAAAGTTATGTCCATACCGGATTCACTTATTATTAATTATTTCAATTATGCAACAACAGTACATCCTGAAGAAATCAAAGAGATTGAATCGGAACTGAAAAAAGAAGATACTAATCCAAAGTTCATTAAGCAGAGACTGGCAAGAGAAATAGTGGCTCTCTATCATGGCAAGGACGCAGCAAAAGAAGCTGATGAAGAATTTAACCGTGTATTCAGTCAGAAGCAAATTCCTACCGACATAGAAGAATTTTATATTAATGGCAAAACATGGATAGTGAAGTTGCTGACTGAAAGTAAATTGTGCAGTACCAGCGGAGAAGCCCGAAGATTGATTCAACAGGGTGCTGTTTCAATGAATGAAGAAAAAATTAATGATGTAAGTTATGAATTGGAAATATCTGAACCGGTGATTTTGAAAGTTGGGAAAAGGCGCTTTCTCAAAATAATTTCAAATTGAGTTGGTACAGACTTAACAATGTCCTGATGAAACATCCAGACTATAGATGAGGTACACATGGGAATAGAAACTATCCTGATCATACCGATAGTTATGTACAGCATAATTCTGCATGAAATTGCTCACGGTTATTCAGCATATCTTTTAGGCGATGATACTGCAAAAACGCAGAACAGGCTATCACTGAACCCGCTTAATCACATCGACAAATTTGGTACAATTCTATTGCCGGCATTATTACTTATTATGTCAGGAGGAAAATTTGCCTTTGGATATGCCAAACCGGTTCCAATCAATCCATATAATTTTCGAGATTTCAAAAAGGACAGTGGAATAACAGCAGCAGCAGGTCCTCTGACAAATCTGTTGATTGCCATATTACTATCATTGATTCTGAGACTAATAATCGGTACAAAGACTGAATTGAACAATTTTGAAGTTCTATTCCTAAGAGTTCTGATCAGTGGCATCAGCATAAATCTTTTTCTGATGCTTTTCAACCTTATCCCATTTCCCCCACTCGATGGATCGAAAGTATTGGGTGCATTTTTGTCTGACAGAGCATATATGCGCTATACTGCTCAGGAGCGTTTAGGTATGACACTATTTATGGGAATACTTTTTCTAAATTACATACTTAAACTTGATTTGTTTAGAATTTTTGAACGACCATTAATGTTCATGTTACAATTATTAACTGGTTTAGATTTCTGATAATGTATAAATTTGAAAATAAACAGGAGGAAACAATGACTTACGAAGAATTGAAAAAACTCATCAAAGAAGAAGAGATTAAGTGCATTGACCTTAAATACTCTGATCTAGCAGGTAGATGGTATCATATCACTTTCCCCGCAAGAAGACTTGATTATGTTATTGAGAATGGTGTCTCGTTCGATGGTTCAAGTATTCCCGGAATGAAGTCTGTTGAATCAGGCGATATGGTATTAATGCCCGACCTTAATACTGCAGCAATAGACCCTTTCAGTGAAAAACTAACATTACGGCTTATTTGCTCAATCTGTGAAGCAGATACCAGAATCGGCGTAAAAAAAGATCCACGTAGTGTTGCCTGGCGCGCCCAAAAATATCTCGAAAATTCAGGTATAGCTGATGAAGTACTTTTTATTCCTGAACTCGAATTTTATCTTTTCGACGAAGCGGAATTTCAGAATGGCACATACAGTTCAGGATACAGTTTTACCTCATCAGAAAATAAAAACTGTCTTCCAGTAGATTATCCTGATAATGATGGTACAGCCATGGACTTCAGAAAAGGTTATCATGTTGATACGCCTTTTGATAAATTCTTTGAAGTCAGAGAAGATATGGTGGAGTTGATAGAAGAACAGGGGATAAAAATCAGATATCACCATCATGAAGTGGGGTTAGCTTCTCAGCAGGAAATTGAAACTGAACTTTTACCTTTCCCTGAAATCGGGGATTCAACTATGATCATGAAGGATATAATCAGACAAGTGAGTCTTAATAGTGAACTTACAGTAACTTTTATGCCAAAACCATTGTATAATGAAGCAGGAAACGGAATGCATTTTCACATCATGCTGAAGAAGAATGGGGAAAATATTTGCTACAAAGAAGGAAATTATGCAGATTTGTCTGACGAAGCTATCTTTTTCATCGGTGGAATTCTGAAACATGGAAAGTCACTTACAGCATTCACTAATCCAAGCACAAATTCTTTCAAAAGATTATTGCCTGGATTTGAAGCTCCTGTTAAGCTTTTCTATGGTCTTGCGAACAGAAGCGCTGCCATTAGAATCCCTAAATACGCCACCACAAAAGAAAACAAGAGATTTGAATTCAGAACCGGTGATGCAACCTGTAACCCGTATTTGGCAATGAGTGCGCTCATTATGGCAGGATTAGATGGCATAAAAAACAAAATTATGCCTACTCCCGAAAATGGATACGGTCCTTTTGACGACAATGTATTTTCCTGGAGTGAAGAAAGGAAAGCCAAATTGCATTCAATTCCGACTTCGCTAGAAGAAGCTCTCGAAGCATTAAAAGAAGACCACCAATACTTACTTCAAGGGGATGTATTCAACAAAGAACTCATAGACAGCTGGATCGATGAAAAAATGAAAGAAGTCTATGCCGTAAAACATAGACCTCATCCATTTGAAATGAATCTTTATTACAATCTATAGATAATTTAAATAAAGTTCCTCCACCAATTGGTAGAGGAACTCTTTTTTCATTCCTGTTCAAATCTTTTCTGCCTCTTATTCTTTTTTACTCTATCCAGTTTCCATCTTCCAGATTCTTCATATTTTTTTCTGAAGAATTTGCGTTTCGAATAATAGGCAATCTCCCTTTGCAACTTTAGATAACTTTCGTACCGTTCTGCTGAGAGAGTACCAATACGTATTGCTTCTTTCACAGCGCAATCCGGTTCTGTATCATGTTGACAATTTTTGAAACGGCATTGTGATATCAATTCTGTAACATCACTGAATGTTTCATCCAAGGCTTCTTCTGAAGCAATTGACTTGATATCCCTCATGCCTGGATTATCAATCAGTATTCCACCATCAGGTAGCAGAATAAGTTCTCTGTGAGTCGTAGTGTGACGTCCTCTCTTATCTGTTTCCCGATTTGCCGATACATACATTTTATCCTCATCCAATAATGCGTTGATAATGGTGGATTTACCTACTCCTGATGATCCGATCAGAGATATTGTCTTGCCAGTCTGAATGTGATCAATGATTTTTTCGATTCCATTTTTTTGGGCAGCGCTCATCGAGATTACCGGTAATCCCATTGTGATTGCCTGAACATCATTGATATACTCTTCGGGATGTGAAGTTAGGTCTGATTTGTTCAGAACGATTACCGGATTGGCTCCACTATCCCAAATCATTGTCAGATACCGCTCAATCTTTCTCAGATTAAAATCTCTGTCCATAGAGATGACCAGGAAGATTGTATCAACATTTACTGAGATAATCTGTTCTTCCGAGCCACCACCCTTATCGAAATTTCTTCCATATGTGTTAACAGCTTTTCTGGAAAATTTACTGAATCGGGGTAAAACTGCCTGAATCTTCACCTGTTCAGAATTTTCTATTTCGGAAAAAGCTACCCAGTCACCGACTGCAGGCAACTCACTTCTGTAGAAAGCACCTTTCCATAACTTGTCGGACAGAATTGCTTCTTTTTCTCCATTTTCACAAAAAATGAGATATTTGTTCTTGGTTTCAAAAGCAACTCTTCCGGCTTGATAACCAATAGTTTTATATTCGCTAAAACTATTTTCAAAAAAATCTTTCCAACCTAAATCGGATAAATTCACTTTTCCTCCTATTTGTATGAAGGCTCCAGAAGGAGCTTTCACGTGTGTGCGGAGGCTTTAGTCTAAACCTCCATCTTCTTTCCTAATTAACTTTCTCATCACAATCAATACTCTCATTTTTACCTCCTTTTTTGTTGAATGCTGTTAGTCAATTATTCGAACCTGATGTTTTTAAAGGCTCTTAACATTTCTTCGTTTAGGTTATCTTCACTGATTATTATATAGTTGGGCGGAAAAATTTTTCGCTTCTTATTTTTCACCAGCCCGTTTGTATTGAAGCAGATAGTCATTACTGCAGAGTCTGAATAATTCCAGCCTGTTGTTGACTGTCCGGTGTTCATCAGATACAATCTTTCTGCTCGGTTTCGGATAGCAATTTCGTAGAATTCAGTATTGGTTTCATTATCGAGACTTTCAATGCCGAGGATCAGAGATGTTTTTCTGTGATTGTCAGAATAATTCAGTTGCATATTAGTCAGCTGATTATCACTGCAAACGGAGATTTTACCCTTCTCAAAGGGAAATGGAGAAGTAAAACCACTGTTTTCAATCTCTACAAATTGACATAACACCGGAATGCCGGCTAACATCAGATAATTCTGAATCATGGTCATTCCTTTATATTTCTGAAAACTATCAATCATTGTTCTGATTTGAATTCCTTTCCAGAGATTGCCAAAATTATCCTGTGCTTCTATGAACGTGCAAGTAGATTTTTCATCAATCAAATGCTGATCCTTCATCTGGGCTGGTTGGTTAAATAAACCACCAAACCAGGAATTCCACCATGACTTTGCTCCTTTATTGGGGAAGTCAGATGCCAGCCACTCATTTCCTTTGTAAACGAGGGAATAGACATTTGGTGCAAATTCAGCTGCAGATTTTATTGCAAAACAACCATTGTCTGCTGAGAGTACATTATATCCGTTATCTTCGAGCTCAACTAATCTGACATCTTCACAACTTCTGATAAAAACTATAGAAGATTTGCAGAGTTCACGATAGCGGTAATTAGCTGAAACTTTGAAGAGCTCTGCTTTTGTTTCAGACTTGCAGGTAAAATCTATCTGGCGAACTTCATCATCATAGGCGATATCCTTTTCTACAATTTTCCCTTGAGAACTACTCTCAATTCTGATACTACCTTCAATCTGAGGATTTTTGAAATCGATAAATTCTCCATTGATTTCGTCACCGGTAAACGGATTTCCGTCATTGATAATCAAATCGAAACTGTCTGATAAATTTGCATACTCAACATCCTGACCGTACAAATATCTTCTCAGATGATTAACACTTTTGAATGTATTTACTGCTAGACGGAGAACCGGGGTCTTCTCTCTTACACCTTTAGTTAAACTACTGGTATTTATGAAACTCCATGAGTTAAGAGTCGGAGCATTATCTTTATCCCAGATAATTGCCATGCTACCTCTTTCATTAACAGAGTATGCCCAGTTTTCAGTAATTTTTGACGCATCAATTTGATCCGGTTCGGAATCGTTATGCAAATTCTGATTGAAATTTATAAATCTGCCATTGTAGGGAAGAATGTAGTTACTCATATCAAACCAGAATAAGTAAGATATCATCAGCTCATCTGAGTTAACTGGAAATGATTCAGCCTGAATCCAATGTTCCAGCATTCCATCTCGTCTCATCCTCATATGTCTGGAGATTTCGCAACCCGGGAAATCATCAGATTGGTGAAATGTTATCAGATAAATTTCATCTTCTTTTTCGATAATCTCGTGCCTGTAAGGTGGCTTTCTTTCAAATTCCGAAGAAAACGGCTTACCTGGTTGCGGCATCGAAAGTTCACAGCGATTATTAGTTAAATAGCTACCGAAGTAAATCCAGTTACATGAAACCATTGTGTCAATATTCAGTTCTATATCACCAAGCTGAAGGAAAATTTTTTTCTTGTCAGCTCCTGACAATTTTCCGTTTGCTGTGGGAAAACTAAAAGAGAAGTTCTGTTTGAAGTCAAGCTCTTTACCATTTCCCCAGACAGCTTTTATGGCGATTTTATCTTCAAATGCAATGGATTTTCTGAGAATGCCCTTAATTTCAATACTTGTTTTTTCCTTTGCTCTTAGAATGCATTCGATTTTGTTTCTTTCATAATCAAAACCATCCAATTCAGGCAGATTGAAAGAAAACGTACATTGTTCATCGAAGTTGTTTTCCAGATTCAGAAAGAAAGAATACGGAATGTTCTCAAAGGAATACCGGTGTCACAAACTAATTCCATGTGCAATGGGAAAAGAGGCTTTATCCCTTTCTTTAAGATGAACGATTGTCCGTCTATCGTAACTTCTGCTTTTACGACCGGATGAGTTTTCCACATATTCTGTTCAATTTCAATCTCATTAACATAGAAAGATGATTTGATAATCTCTTTACCGGTAATCTCAGAGCAAAACTCAATCTCATTTTTGATATTTTTGTCCTTCAAGCCTGAGATTGAGACATTCAGAGGTTTATCAGTCTTGTTGTGAACTAAATACTCGGCTTCATAATTCTTCCCGAAGACGAGCTGATGCTGTCTTAGAGTTAATTCAATATTAAATTCATCTGTCTCAATTCTGGATATTCCTCTACTTGTCCTCTCAAATTCTACAAGCATGTTTTTATCATTTTTGTTCCAGGAATATTGATAGATGTCAAAACCATTCTTACTGATACCGTCTGGAACAGTTTCAATTATACGAGTGGAATCACTGTACCAGTCTACTGCACTGAAAAAATTCTGCAGAAGATCTAATTTGAGTACTTGTGGCAAAAAATTCATCAGGTGTGTTGAGCCTGTTTCCATTTTCTCCCAGAAGAAACCGCATTTTTTGTAGAGAGGAACAGCCTTGGTATTCCCAGCCCAGGTAAACAAATCCAGGCGGGGAAATCCTAACTCCAACGTTCTCTCGAATGCTTTCAACATGAGTATTTTTCCGATTTTTTGTCCGTGATATTTCGGAAGAACATTTATCAAATCAATGTAAAGAGTTTCTTCTTCAGCGAAATACTTAGCCAGTTTACAGTACCCGACAACCTCATCTTCAACTAATGCCAAGTACAGATTAAGATGTGATGAAGCTTCTTCAAATTTCTTTACACTTTCCTCAGTTTGGAATTCAGACGAGCCATTCCAGCCTTCTTTACTGTTATTCCACATTTTAGCGATTCCTTCTGCATAGGAAGGGTCATATTCTACTATTTCTATTTTAAAATTTTGCATTTATTCTCCTTTTGAGCGATTATTGCCTCGCTCTGGCATTTTTCAAGTGAACTTGATTCTCTCGAAAACTTCTAAAGCGTTGTCATAAAAGACAGCCTGCCAGTGTTTTTGAGGAATCATTCTTTTGATGAAGTCGATGTAGATTTTCATGGATGATAAAGGCCAATCAGAACCGTACATAAAACGTCTGTAATTATCTGCCTGAATCAGAGCTGTTCTGAATCTGTTCATATATAGCTCTTCAGACGATATTCTATGAAAAAGCTCTGCATCACCCTCCAGAATTCCAGATAAATCTACATAAATATTTTCGTGTTTGTAGATCAGTTCAGCAACATCCTGAATCCAGGGATTACCAAAATGTGCTACAACAATCTTTAGATGGGGATGTTTAGTTGCCAAATCGTCTATTGTCAGTGGATGAGAATATTTAAGTAAGCCTTTAGGGCTATATGTACTACCACTATGGATTACGACCGGCAATTGATATTTCAGAGCTAGTTCGTAAACCGGCTCATAGATATCGTCTGCGACATAAAACTGATAATATCCTGCGTAGATCTTTATGCCGGCACATTTATCCTGTTGAAGTATTGCTCCCAGTCTCGATAGTGAATCAGAATCTAATTTATGAGGATTGATTCCGGCACAAAAATAAATGTTGTCCGGTAACTTTTCCAGGTCACAATTCATGACTCCATGAGTATGTTCATCCGGAAATTTACCTTCTTCTGACTCAGTCAGTCCCATGCAAACTCCGGCTACAACCTGATGTTCTGACAATTCACTTATCAATCCTTCCTGGCTGTAGTTTACGCCATTGTGAGCAGCGGCTTTCTCAAATGCCAGAATTCTGGAAAAATGCAGATGAGAGTCTATAATTTTCATTATTCTTCACCTCTTTCCGCATCGTTAATTATGAATTTCTGAAAGTATGGCATATCCTGATTATTTACCAATGCGCTTATTTTCACCCCTTCATCCAAAAAATCCTTCTCAATAATTTTACCAAGTTTAAATAACAAATTTACAGTTTTCTGTTCAGTATGCGGAATAAGAAAGCTATGTTTCTTGGCAAAATTCAAAGATTCATCAACTTTCTTCAACAATTCATCAATGTTTATCCCTTCGCAGGCAGAGATCCACACTGCTTTTGGATATCTCGTTTTAACAAAATCTGTGCTATGATCGTTGTTTTGCAGTTTATCAATTTTGTTGAAAACAATCAGTTGTTTCACATTCTCTGCTTCTATTTGCTTCAGAACCGTTTCAACATCATTTATGTGTTTTTCAAATTCATCATCTGAAAAATCAACCACGTGAAGAAGCAGATCAGCATCTACAACTTCTTTCAAAGTAGCTCTGAAAGAGGCAACAAGATGATGTGGTAAATCAGCAACGAATCCAACTGTATCACTTAAAATTACATCCTTTCCTTTTCCCAAATTAAGTGCTTTCGATGTAGAGTCCAAAGTAGCAAAAAGCTTATCTTCTACGTATACACTGGAATTAGTCAGAGTATTGAACAAAGTCGATTTCCCAGCATTTGTGTATCCTACCAGGCAAACCAGTTTGAATTTTTCTTTTCGTAATTTGCCCTTGGTTTCTAATTGAATAAGATTCTTTTTCAAAATACGTTCAATTTTATTGATTTCGTCTTTGATCTTACGTTTGTCAATTTCAGTTTGCGTTTCACCCATTCCTCTGGATGCTCCACCACTGCCTGAGCTTCCACGAGTAGCAGCAACTCTTTCATTCTCGAAATGAGACCATTTGTTTTTTAGTCTGGGCATCTCATACTTAAGTTCGGCAAGTTTTACCTGCAGCCTTGCTTCACCGGTTCTGGCATGTTCATGGAAGATTTTTAATATTATCTCAGTTCTGTCAAAGGGACTAACCTCTATCAATTTGGTTATATTTCTTCCCTGAGATGGCATTAATTCGTTGTCAAAGATGATAAAATCTGCTCCGAGTTCATCCATTTTTATCTTTAGATCTAAGATAAATCCATGCCCGACATAATAAGTTTTGTCTATTGACTTTCTTCTCTGAATAAATCGTCCTACAGTTTCCAATCCGGCAGTTTTTGCCAGTAATTCCAATACATCAAGTGACTTTTCTTTAGCCAGGTAATCATTGTTGTCTAAACAAA
>JAQVBK010000119.1 GCA_028690365.1 Candidatus Cloacimonadota bacterium | reverse complement strand
CTCTGGCAACGAAATCCATGATGAACAAAGGATCATTTTTAGAAATATTTTCAATCCCATGAAAGGCTAAAGCTCTTTTCTTTTCATCATCCGATTCCAGCCAGGAAGACATTCTTTCTTTCATGATTACAGGATAATTCTTCCAGAGTTCATTTACAATACTCTCAGCTTCCCATGGAATAGCGTCGTATGATTCATCTAAAACATCAAGAATTTTTGAAGGCTCTTTATGGAATTTGTTTGCTATGAAAAAAAGAGCAGTCGCCCTGATTCCATAGACTCTGTGTTTAATCATTTTATTGATTATAGGCAGCAGTTTATCACTATCTTTGTAATCTACAAGTAATTTGCCCAAGTACTCCCTGACAAAGTAATTAGGAGTTTTTGCCATTTCATTCAATTTTTTTTCTGCCGGTAGTTTTTTTCCATTTTCAAATAGTTCAAAAAATTCTTTTAATTCATTCTCAATTTCATAGATAGCATCAGCATCTAATCTCCCGATTTGTTTTAACATGGTTACTCCAAATGTAATTCATTAGTCTTGCACTGTTATTTTTAATATTGTAAATAAGTGATTTGTTTCCAATAATTGAATACAGGATTTAAAGTCAATTATTATTTGAGAAACAGACTTTTTTAGTAAAAATTCCCGGAAATACCAGAAAGTTATCTATATAGATTCAACTGATCAATAATGAATGCATACTCCAGAGCAAGTTCCTTAAAAAAATCAAATCTTCCCGATGCACCACTATGACCTGACATATTAATTTGCAGTAACACCGGATTATCATCTGTTTTCATCTCACGGAGTTTTGCTACCCATTTTGCCGGTTCCCAGTAATTCACTCTGGTATCATAGAATCCCGCCATAACCAACAAAGACGGATAATCTTGTCTCTTCACATTCTGATAAGGACAATAGGATAAAATGTAGTCAAAATACTCTTTTTCATTAGGATTACCCCATTCTTCGTACTCAGAAATAGTTGCGGAAAGTGTTGAATCGAGCATAGTGTTAACCACATCAACAAATGGAACATCTGCTACTGCAGCTTTGAATAAATGGGGAGCTTCATTCAGAACAGCACCAATAAGTAAACCCCCGGCGCTACCACCCATTACTATAAGCTTTTCAGACTCGGTATAACCAAATTCAATGAGAAACTCGCTACAAACTATAAAATCAGTAAAAGTATTCTTTTTATTGAGCATTTTCCCTGCTTCATACCATTTCTTTCCATATTCTCCCCCACCCCTGACATGAGCAAAACCATAAATTATTCCTCTATCAAGCAATGAAAGCCTTACACTGGAAAAATACGGATCATTTCTGTCTCCATAAGAACCATAACCATCAAGGAGAAATGGATTAGGCATTCCACTCTTAATCAAATCCTTTCTATAAACAAGCGATATAGGTATCTGAATACCATCATCAGCAGTAGCAAATATTCTCTCAGAAACATAAAGTGAATCTACATATCCGGGAACATCCTGCTGCTTCAATAAACGACTTTTACAGGACTGAAGGTCGTACTCGTATATTGAGTAAGGAGTAGTGAATGATTCATAGCCATATCTGAAGCAATCTGTATTGTACTCTGAGTTGTTCTCTATATACAGTGAATAAATTTCTTCTGAGGGAGAAATGTATTTTTCACTTCCTGAGATGAAATCAATTACTTTAAATCTTTTTTGGGCATCTTGAAGTTCTGAAAGTATCATAAAGTTTTTAAATAGAAAGAAATTCACTTCGACGGAATCTCTATGGGGTAAATATTCCTGCCATTCGGACTGTACATCATTAACACTTGCTCTCATAATCTTGTAGTTTACAGCATCTTCATTTGTGAGGATGAAGAAATCATCTCCTCTGTGAGAAAGATAATACTCTATTCCCTGTTCTCTTTTTTTTATTAATTGAGGAATTCCCTTAGAATCATCTGCATTGATAAACCAGTTCTCAGATGTTGTCTTGGATCCCGAAGATATTATTATGAATTCTCCACTCAGAGTTTTTGCTACATCGAGATAAAATTTCCCGTCTTTTTCTTCCATAATTAGCTCATCAGTATCCTGAGTTTCTCCTAATATGTGTCTGAATAGCTTATCTGTTCTGAAAAAATCATTGTCTGTAGTATAGTAAATAGTTTTGTTATCATTTGCCCAACATACGCTAACAACATTCTCAATTCTATCGGGTAGAAAATCACCAGTACGTAAATCTTTGATGATAAGAGTAAAAGTCTCTTCACCGCTAGTATCTACTGTAAAAGCGAGATAGTTCTGATCATCGCTGGTAACTAAAAAATCTATTGTAAAAAACTGTTTACCCTCTGCCAACTGATTCTGATCCAGAATGATTTCTTCAGCTCCTTCCAAGCTGCCATGTTTTCGGCAAAATATTGGATACTGCTTATCTTTTTCTCTCTTTTCATAGTAGAAATAATCACCTTTTTTATAAGGTATACTGAAATCAGTTTCATTGATTCTACTTATCATTTCTTCGTAAAGTTCTGACTGAAGTCCAACAGTATGAGTCATATATTGTTCTGTATAGAGATTTTCAGCTTCAATGTGCTCCAATACTTTTTTGTTACTTCTGGTTTTGTCTTTCATCCAGTGGTAATTGTCTGTAAGTATCATTTCATGGATTTCACTTTTATGTTCGATCTTCTCAATATTAGGGAGCAGGGGTTTATTCTTAAGAAACTGATGTTTTTCAGCAGTAAACGGTTTATGTTCAAAAGTACATCCAATTAATAATGTAATCGTTATAGCAATCAATATCAATCGTTTCATAATCACCTCGAAAAAATTTGTGGCAAAGTTTTTGATTCTGTTTTTTTTGGCAAGAGTAGCTTTCAAACATTTATAAAGATTTGGAGGATAATTGATAAAAGAGGAATTCAGCAGAACAGAGTTGCTTTTCGGAACTAAAAGCTTAAAGATTTTTCAATCTGCCCGAATTGCGGTTATGGGTATGGGAGGAGTTGGAACTTATGCTACTGAGACTCTTGCACGGAGTGGCATAGGCAGGTTTTTACTGGTAGATTTTGATAAGATTACCGTCTCCAACATCAACAGACAACTTCCTGCCCTGCACAGTAACATTGGGGAATATAAGACTGAAGCTATGAAATCACGCATTCTGGATATAAACCCTTTCGCAGAAGTAGAAGTATATAACGATTTTTGTGCTTTGGAATCCCGCTCATTTCTTTTGCAAAACAATGATTTTGTAATTGATGCAATTGACAGCCTAGGACCTAAGGTCGGATTATTAGAAGAAGCTTACAACCTGGGAGTCAAAATAATTTCTGTCTTCGGTGCTGCCGGCAGAATTGACCCATCGCAAATTGAAATTACTGATATTTCTAAAACAAGAGTATGTCCGCTTGGAAAAAGAGTCAGAAAATTTTTACGTAGAAGGGGAATTGAAAGTGGAATTACTGTTGTATTTTCTAAAGAAGTACCAATAGATCAATTTCCTTATGAAGCCGGATCGGAAAAAGACTGGCCTGTTAACAGAGGTCGGAAGAGAGGCACTCTGGGATCAGTTGTCTACATACCGGCAATAATGGGTATGTGGGCTGCATCTCATGTCCTGAGAGAATTATCTGCTTTTAACAAAAACATTTAATTTACCACAGAGGGATGAATGAAAATCGATTACCATATTCACAGCAAATATAGCGGAGATTGCAATACCGAACCATCAGAAATTGTAAAAGCAGCTTGTTCTAACAACTACTCAGAAATAGCCTTCACAGATCATATAGACTTCTTGGAAAATGATCACAGGTTTGTTGTCAATTTCCCCGATTATTTCAGGGAAATTCTGCGGATAAAGAAAAGTATCTCAGATAAAATCATCATTAAAACAGGTGTTGAGATTGGTGAATATCATCTAACGATAAACGAAGTTAGCAAGCTGTTTACCATACAAAAGCCGGAGTTGATAATTGGCTCAATTCACATGTTACCTGACGGAAAAAATCTCTCAGTTCCTTTTGATTATAAAATTGATGAAAAACTGATTACCGAATATTATCAGCAAAACCTCAACATGGTAGAAAACTGTCAGTTTGATATCTTGGGACACCTTGGGATATATAAAAGATATCTTGATAATTCACCTGATGAAATGAGCGTATTACCCCTGATTAGAAAAATTTTTAAAACTATTATCAGCAAAGAAATTGCTCTGGAAGTAAACTATTCTGCTCTCAGAAAAAGATTACAACAGATTATTCCCGAACCGTCATTTCTCAGACTTTATAAAGAGATGGGTGGGAAACTAATTACTGTTGGTTCTGATTCACACACATTGCAGCAATTTGATGATCATTATTCAACAGCTATTAATCTAATTAGGGAGATTGGATTTACTTCAGTTTTCAGTAAAACTGACAATGTTTGGACTGAAAACAAAATTGACTCGTTATAATTTAATCTCTCAGAATTCAATAAGCTTTTCTCTTTCTTTATAATATGGAAAATAGTTTTTATGAATTAGGCTATTATCTTCCTTTTTAAAATCAAAGTCATCCTTTACAATTCCCAAAGCAATCTCTCTTGCTTTTTTCAGAAGCAGTTGATCTCTGACAATATTGGCATATCTGAAAATTTCCATACCAGATTGAATTGTTCCAAAAAACTCTCCGGGACCTCTAAGTTCTAAATCTTTCTCGGCAATTTTAAATCCATCATTACTGGATAACATAGTGTTGAGTCGTTCTTTTGCATCAGAAGAAACAGGTGGATAAGTAATCAGATAACAATAAGATTCATCACTTCCGCGTCCTACTCTCCCCCTCAGCTGATGCATTTGGCTGAGTCCAAATCTCTCGGCATGCTGTACCATCATTACGGTAGCATTAGCCACATCTATACCAACTTCCACTACTGTCGTACTCACCAGAATCTGTATCTTCCCTTCGGAGAATCTCTTCATTATTTCATCTTTTTCAACATTCTTCATCTTACCATGAAGTAAAGCTATCTCAAATTGTGGATATACATCAGTTCGTAATCTTTCATACAGGGTCTGAGCATCCAATAAATCTATTTTCTCGGATTCTTCCACCAAAGGACAAACTATATAGGCTTGTCTTCCCTCATTTATCTGCTCTCTTATATCACTGAATACTTTCATCTCCTGTTTATTACTAAACCAATAAGTGGATATTCTTTTTCTACTGGCGGGGAGTTCATCAATTACGCTTATTTCCATGTCACCATAAACAGTTAAGGCCAGAGAACGAGGAATTGGAGTAGCTGACAAATTTATTATGTCAGGAACAGTATTTTGAATTGAAAGTTTTCTGCGTTGTAAAACACCAAAACGGTGTTGTTCGTCAATTGCTATCAAACCTAAACGGCTGAATACTATATCTTTCTGTAATAAAGCATGCGTACCAATAACAATATCTATTTTCCCTTCAGCTATTGCAGAAACTGTCTCTTTCTTTCCTTTGTATACCCCACCTTTTAGCAGACAAATTTTAACCTCCGGTTGATTGGAAAGAAGTCGTGTAAATGTTAAAAAGTGTTGTTCGGCCAAAATCTCCGTTGGCACAAGCAGAGCTGCCTGATGATCATTCTCAATTGCAATTAACAAAGCAAAAAGAATAACTATTGTTTTCCCAGAACCCACATCACCCTGCAATAACCTGTTCATCTGATAATCAGATGTCATATCGGTTACTATCTCCCGGATAACCCGTTTCTGAGCCTTTGTCAGATCGAATGGTAACGATTTTCTGAGGCAAGTTGTGTGTGTCTTTTTCAGTTCAAATTTGATGCCTCTTTTCCCTGTAAATCTACGATATTTAACTCTCGATAGCATCAATTGATTATAAAGCAATTCCTCAAAAGCGAGAGGAATAACTGATTTTTGGGTATCATCTTGAGTTTCCGGTAAATGCAATTTACGCAATGCAGTTTTTCGATCTGGAAACCCTAATCCTTCTCTTATATTGAAGGGAACAGTTTCTTCTATATCATTCCAGTAATTTTGAAAAGCATAGAAAACAATTGTTCTCATTGTGTTTACTGTTATGCCCTCCGTCAAAGAATATACCGGCAATATTGTTCTTGTTTTCCAAAATTCTTGGGCAGGAGAATTTATCGTATTATCGTCCAGCAATTCGATTTCGGGATGTAGAATCTGCAGATTGCTGCCAAATTGATTAACAAGTCCACAAATCCAAACCGTTTCGCCTACTCTCAACTTCTCTTCCAGCCATTTGCGAAAAACAAACCAAACGCAATTGATTACTGAATACCCATCGGAGACTGAAACTATTAATTGGTTTTTGTTTGAAGCAGTTTTTCTTTTATTGACCAATACAATTTTGCCCACGAGGGAGGCATTTGTACCAGGCTCAAGTTCTGAAATTCTCTTGTTGTTCTTTCTGAATATGTAATCTCTGGGGATGTGTTCAAATACATCTTTAATAGTATATATTTTTAAGCGTGCCAGCAATTTTGCACGTTTCTCACCAACTCCCTTGAGAAATTTTACTTCCGATTCCAATCCATTGTATGATTTTTTTAGATTTTCACACACTTCTTATTTTCAAATTCTAAGATATTCATAAATTGAATTCATTTCTGTCAATCTTGGAATCAACTCGTATTCAATTAAGTCTGCCAAAAGAATCCAATCCTTATTTGTCTGTACCCCGATAATTTCTTCAAGCTTATCACTCAATTCATTCAAGAACACCTGAAAATTCTTATTCTTCATCGTGATATCTTTTAAATTTCTACCTGAAAGCAATGAGGCATCTTCTAAAATTTTCAGATACCAATGCAGATTATCTATACTTTGGGCAAAGGCAGTATTTGCCTTTGTTTCATCATCCAATCTAAACATATCAGCAATTTTCCTGAAGTCCTCAAGTATATACTCAAACTGCTTCTTTGAATTAACCAGTGCCTCTTTTGCTATCACATCAGAGCTTTCGGCTACCATCTCAAGTTTATCTTCATCTAAAAGATAGATATTTTTTGCATTCTGCAACCAATTGCTTTCCAACACCTTATCATTCAGTTTAATTTCAGTAATCAGATGCTTTGCCGGAAGTTCTTTTTCCAAGTGTGTAACCACATCAAGAAGCGTACTAATACTAGCAATTTTTAGAGTTTTAAAAGATCCGTTAAGAATTATCTGCATACTATCTCCTAATTAAATTGTAGCTATTCAGATTTTTTTCTAAAGTATACAACTGTAAGTAGAGCTTTGAATAGATTTTTTCGGTTTCTATTAGCAAAACTCCTATTTCAGTATTTTCCAGAGAACTTTCAGAAAACTGGGCAAAAAGGAAAAAATCGTAGAATACATCCCAAAATTCTGCTTTCCTGAAAAGCTCTTTTTTTATCTGATTAGATTCTTTATACAAGTCAGATATCTTGTCAATGCTTTTTTTGTTCTCACTTGAGTAAGATTTCATGTCAAAATAAAAACTAGCCAAAGTTTTACACAATTGCCCCATTTCATGCAAAGCATCTATCTCATTTTGATAATCAAATTTCACTATATAATAATTTTTATTCAACATTTTAAAATAGTCTTCGGTTACTTTTTCTATATAATGATGTAAATCTCTCTCCTGAGAATCCCTGAAATGACTTGATAAAACAATTGTCCAGGCTAATCTCTTGATTTCAAAAAGTAATTCATTTCTGTTTATTCTCCTTTTCTTCAGAGGAATCACGTATTGGAATCCTGATATATCAAATGTTGTTTGCCAGAAATTCATTCCCGGAAAAACATCAGGGTCAAATGAAGGTCCTTCTCCTAAG
Organism: Candidatus Cloacimonadota bacterium; assembly: GCA_028690365.1. GTDB lineage: Bacteria > Cloacimonadota > Cloacimonadia > Cloacimonadales > JAQVBK01 > JAQVBK01. The sequence goes on along the minus strand of JAQVBK010000119.1, from coordinate 2,022 downwards.
ACATATCTTATTGTCTCGTAAAGTGCTTCAGTTGTAATTAACTTATGGCAGTCCTGATGATGACAGACATGGGAAAATTTGCAGGGATGGCAGGAAATATCTGCCTGAATAATTACTGCTCCTTTAACATAGGGTGAAGTTTCCCACATACTGACCGGTCCAAGTGAAAGATTTATTATCTTTTTCTTGAGTGCTGCCGCAATGTGCATGGGACCAGTGTCATTAGTTATGAACAAATCGACCCTAGAAATCAAAGAGGACAAATCGGCTAATTTACTTTTGCCAATCAAATTGACAAATTTTTCTGACTGCAGGTTAGAAAAATAACTATTGAGAGTTATCTCGGAATAGCCTCCGAAAAGAAATACTTTGTGATTAGTCTGCTCCAGGATCAGTTCAATTACTTCTCTGAACTTCTCAACTTCCCAGACCTTATTACTTCTACTAGCCCCAATGTGAAATCCTATAGATTTCTTACCTGACGCTGCTATCTTCTGCCAGAAAGAATCTGCTTTCTTCTCAGCTTCAAAATCTTTTCTTAGATAGAAAAAGTTTTCTTCCGCATGAGTGTTCCCAATATTTGCAAAAATATCAATAAGATTAAAACTGTGATCACCCAGATTGTGTTCATTTGCCAGATGATATGCACTCCATTGAGCAGTAATTGTTTGTTCTCTATTAGAGTTGATAAAAATGCCCAGTTTTTTGTCTGCGTTTATCAGGTAACCTAGAAAAGCAGCCTGTACAGATGCTACCACATTAACCAAAAGGTCATATCTATAATCACCATTATTGATCAGCTCGATTTTATTCTTTAATTCCAGATAAGCACTCCAAATATCTTCATTTATTTTAGTGACCAATGATTCATCAGACAATGAAATAACTCTATCAACATTATCTATCTGAGAAACAATTGAAGCAAAAGAGGACATAACAAGGAGGTCAATTTGTGCTTCCTGATATTTTATCTTTAAACTGTTGATTAAGGGAATAGTTTGAATTAAATCTCCCATTCTGGTTAAATTTACTACTAAGATTCTATACATATTACACCTTAATCATTGTTCTGAAAAGTTTCCAGACAAAGCAGATATGCCTCATATTTCTTCATTTCTCCATGCCTGGTACGAATTTTTTCAGTTATTAAAGAGAGAGAATTTTGTTCATTAACCGGTAGTGATTGAATAAATTCTGTTAATTCAGGATCATCAATTTTATTGAGAATTTCTTTGATCTCATTTGCTTCATGTTCAATTTTTAGTTTTAGTTCAGGGTTTCTGTCCAATGTCAAATTTATTATTTCGGTAAGTCGGTGTTGATAAGTATGCATTCCAAGTACTTTTCTTTGAGCATTCTGAGCAATTCTTTTTCTCTCTTCTTCATTTTTTAGATAGTAATTAATCTTTTCTCGTAATTCCTGTATTGATGAAAAAGTTACAATCTCTTCATCTTCAATAAAAAACTCCAATAAGGCATCTCTTCTATCCACCAGTTGAAATGCTCCGCAAGCCATGATTTCAAATGTTCTGGGATTAATAAAATCAGAGACGGCTTCGAATAGATCCGGATTCATTGAAGAGTGCAAATTAATGTTAATTTTCGTTGCATTATAAATTTTCACTGTTTCATCAATGCTAACACGTTCACCATTTTTTTGGAGTATCCCTGAGAATGCTTGATTATTCTCCCAGCCTGTTCCCCAAAGTTTGAAATCGTAATCTAGTAATTGCATGAAAAGATTATGTCTGTTGGGATAGCCTTCCCCCATGAAAGAAATATCTGCAGCATATTTATTCAGACCATCATCTAAATGTAAAGGTTTGTGGACATTTTTGCTTGCAGCCATAGGTAAGTAGTAAGGTTCCTGGCAACCTATCATTGAAAGTTCCCTGAAAAAATCTCCTCTCTGAATTGTCAGGAACAGATCAAACAGAGGTGCATATTCTTTCCAGTATTGAAAACGACGATAATCTTCCACAAACCAGAACGCTGTTTTAATCTCAAGTTTACGAAATGATT
>JAQVBK010000118.1 GCA_028690365.1 Candidatus Cloacimonadota bacterium | reverse complement strand
AAAGAAGGACCTGTGTTCAAAGCTAATCAGGTTCTCTGGAAATAATAATGTTGCGGTATTTTTGCAATCAGAGGTTTTATGAATAAATTAGAGACAAAACTTGGTAAACTGACTTTGCTAAATCCAGTCACAGTTGCTTCAGGAACTTTTAGTCTGGATTATCAGGATTTCTTCAATCTAAACTCTTTAGGAGCAATTGTTACTAAAACAATTACAAGATTCCCTAAGGAAGGCAATCCTCCTCCAAGAATGATTGAAACCCGTTCCGGTCTTCTCAATTCAATCGGACTTCAAAACCCTGGTGTAGAAGCTTTTATGACTTCAGTAATGCCCCAATATGAACACATCAGTATACCAATTATTGTAAGTTTCTCTGGATCTACAATTGATGAATTCTGTGAAACTCTTTCTTTATTAGAAAAATGCTCTGAGATATCCGGTTATGAAGTCAATGTGTCGTGCCCAAACGTTGAAAAAGAAGGAATTGCCTTCGGAACAGATGCAAAAACAATCTCCGTGCTTGTCAGCAGGCTCTCTGCCCTTACGGATAAAGAGCTGATAATTAAACTCACTCCCAATGTTACAGATATAGTGGAAATAGCATTAGCTGCCAAGGAAAGCGGAGCTGATTCACTGGCATTGATAAACACACTTCTGGGAATGTCAATAGACTGGAGAACAGGAAAAAGTCATATAAAAAAAGGAATAGCAGGTTTTAGCGGACCGGCAATAAAACCAATTGCCCTACAAAATGTTTATAGAGTTGCCAGCAAAGTTGATATTCCGATTCTGGCTATGGGCGGAGTTTGTGACTGGAAAGACGCTCTGGAGTTTTTCTATGCCGGTGCAAGTGTAGTTGCTGTTGGAACATATAATTTTGCTGATCCTCTTGCAACCGTAAATATAATCGAAAAGCTTGGGTTTTTTTTCACAGAAAACGATATGAAGTTGATAGATATAATAGGAAAAGTAACATTTTAAGGAGATACAATGAAAATTAAAAGCGTTATTATGGATAAGTCTTCAATTGGTAGAGCAATGAAGAGAATTTCTCACGAGATCATTGAACAAAACAAAGGATTGGAAAATACCTATCTTGTTGGAATCAGAAGCAGAGGCGTACCTTTGGCAGAAAGAATTGAGAAGTATCTCAAAGAGATTGAAAATATCGAAATACCGGTAGGAGTACTGGACATTACTCTCTATAGAGATGATCTGACTACAATATCACATCAACCTGTTATCAAGGGCTCACAAATCGATTTTAATATTGAAAACTCAGTTATAATCCTGATTGATGATGTTTTGTATACTGGAAGAACAGTAAGAGCTGCTATTGATGCAATAATGGATTTCGGACGTCCAAAAGAGATTCAACTCTGCGTACTAATAGACAGAGGTCACAGAGAACTTCCTATAAAAGCAAATTATGTCGGGAAAAATGTCCCCACTTCTCAGAAAGAAATCATCAAAGTGAATCTTGAAGAAATTGATGGGGTAGATTCCGTCAATATCATGCTAAATGAATAGTTTACCGGAGGAATAGATGTCATTTTGGACAAAATACAATCAAACGACAAAACTTCATAACTCTTATGTGTGTATAGGATTGGATTCAGAGTTAAGCAAAATACCTGAGTGTCTAAAAGATGAAGACAACCCAATCTGGACTTTCAACAGAGAGATTATCGATGCTACAAAAAATAGAGCTGCAGCATATAAATTAAACTATGCTTTTTACATATCAGCGGGCAAAAAAGGAATTAAAGCTCTCGAGAAAAGTATATCACACATACCTTCCTACATACCTGTAATTCTGGATGTAAAAATCGGTGATATCTCCAATACTATGGAGCAATACGGCAAAGCTTTTTTTGAATACCTGGATGCAGATGCAATAACCGTAAACCCACTTATGGGTGATGATGTTTTTACTCCGCTACTTCGTTTCTCTGACAGAATGCTTTTTGTTCTTGTTTTAACATCAAATCCTTCAAGTACAGATTATCTTGGAAAGGATGGTCTTTATAAGACTATAGCAAAAAATGTTTCAAAAAAAGATCATAAAAACTTTGGTGCTGTAGTTGGAGCAACTAATGTAAAAGAATTCAAAACAATCAGAAGCTTGATGCCCAAGAATATTTTCTTGATTCCCGGAGTTGGTGCACAGGGCGGCAATGTAGCTGAAATAGTACAAAATGCTTCCTTTTCAAAGTCAGAACCAAGATTTTTAGTAAATTCATCCAGAGCTATAATATTTGCCAGTTCTGAAAAGGATTTTGCCTCAGAAGCTTTAAATGCTACAGAGGATCTGAAAGATAAAATTAATCAAAATCTGTTTGTTTGATTAGACTAAATGATGAAATTCAGATTTCTTGCCTTTCTGCTATTGGCTTTATCAATGCTATGGGCAGGAGATTATTGGAATAATTATAAAAATCCTGCTGAAATAGCAGGATTTTTTTATCCAACACTTGCAGTTTCTTATAACTCTGTTTCAATTGATAAACATTTCTCGAAAGAGAATTTTGAATCAAATCTGACTTTTTTTCTACCATCAAGAAAAAGATTTTCCAAATCAATTTCTTTGTTTTATTCAAATATTGAGGATAATTATTCCGGTGAACTATCCCTCTATTTCAGAAAAAATTCCTGTATTTATTTGGGCTTATCTGCTGAATTTTTATACTGGCATCTAATAAAAAACAAATCACTTAAGCTGTCTCCATCCTTCCTCATTAAACCTTCAGGTAATATATATTTAGGGGTTGTTTCTGATTTATCAAAGAATTTATCTGAAAAGACTGAAGAATTCTCCGGTGCATTGTACTCAAAATTTCTGTTCAATAGATATCTGAGTCTTTCAAGCTCTTTTTCCAATGAGAAGATGTTAGAAAGCAATCTTCAACTGGAGTTCAAATCTATTTCGTTATATTTGGGTAATCTCATCGACTTTGAAAAGAAAAATTATGAAACAATCAGTGCAGGGATATCAATTAGAGCAGGAAACTGGAAGCTAAGAAACATTTTTTCCTGTGACAGTAACATCAGAAGAAATAATACTGTATTGATAACCAGATTTGATGCATATCTTCCACCGATAAATATATTACCCGCAGAATATTTAATAAGAAATGAAATAACGAGAAAAAAGGGATTTGTGATAGAAGAAATGCTATCTGATTTTCAGGAAATTACTCATCAGATAACCGTGAAAAGAGGCGATAATCTTCTCAAAATAAGCAAATCATTACCTGAAGATGTCCTTCCATACTTTCGCAATAACGTAAAGGCAATCTCAGATTATAACGGAATAGAAAATCCATCCATTATACGAGTTGGTCAGAAATTACTCGTTCCGAAAATTATAGCCGGGAACGATAGTATATCTATAAATGATGATGATATGAAATTGATAGAAGATACCCTTGCTGATCTTCAAATCTCAAATATTACAGAAACAAGCATTAACAGTGCATATTGGCATTACAGAATAGTTGGTGGTGCCGGTATGATAAAATACTTACCGGAACACGGAGGATATAACAACAGTTATTTACAAACTGCAAATGGAATTGCAGCTACTTTCAATCGACAATACAATTCTGCTCACACTTTTTTTAGAAGAGCTGTCGAGCTTCAACCTGAATCGATTCGTTCAAATCTGAACTTCAGTCTGATGAATTTCCTTTTGAAAAAATATGATGATTCTGATTTCTATCTTAAAAAAGCCAAGGATAATGGAATCGATGATAGTTTGATTCCTGTTTATCTCAAAAAAAGCTTATTAAAAACAGACAGTCCTGAAAAATGAAAACAAAATTATTAATCATTGCGATAGTCCTGATTTCGATATCCTGCAGTACGCTTCCCAAAGATGAAATAACCGAATATGAATCAGGCTTGAAATTATGGCAGAAAGGACATTATGAAAAAGCTCTCCCTCATCTTCTCAAATACGCAGAAATAGATAGAAATTACTCACCATTGTATGAAGTTATTGGACACTGTTATTATGAAACAGGCAAAATTGATTCGTGTCTGTACTGGTTGAAAAAGTCAGGATTAGATAATAAGCGGGTTAAAAATCTCTATTTTAGCATTAAGTCTGTTCAAATTGAGCTAGAGAAATATTCTGAACATGTAGATTTTCTTGAATATGTACATCAGATAGCCAACAAGTACAATCTTGATGCCGGATTATTATTAGCTTTTATGTGGCAAGAGAGCGGATTCAAATCTGATGCAGTTTCAATGGCTGGAGCTGTAGGTTTAATGCAATTGATGCCTTCCACTGCCAAAGCACTTGGTTTAAGAATTCCTGAAGATAATTTCACAACTTCTCCGGAGATTTATGATGATCAGATTGATGAAAGATTTAACCCTGCGAAAAATTTAGATGCATCTGCTAACCACATATCATTTCTTCTTAATCACTATAAAAATGAAGAATCTAAATCAGATCTGACAAAAGCTATGGCTGCTTATTTGGCTGGAACCGGTAATGTCAGAGATTCTATTCCACCTTATGCTGAACACTATGTGAAAAAAATAAGTGACTATTACAAATTTTACCGCTATAATATAAAACAACAAGAGAATGCTAACAGACTTTTTTATTCTGCAAATGATACATCAGTTAGCAAATACTTCGAACAGAAACATTACAACTATACCGTAAAAGATTTGAAGGCTTATCTTAATCAATTGTCCGCAGGCATGATTTATCAAGATGAATGCTCTCCTGCTTTTCTGAATAACACTGCACTCGCAGCTTCTTCAGTAGATAATTTACAACTTGCACACGAACTTTTTAAAAAAGCAATGAGAACACATTCAACTGACCCTCTGATTATTTATAATTATTCTGTTTTCTGTTACAATCACAGGCTGTTAAAAACTGCATCTGAGAATTTCGTAACATTACTGAATTATCCTGAGTTTCATGATGTTGCACTTCTTAATTTGTCTCGCATAAAAATTGAACAAGAAAAATACTATGCCTATGATTTTCTCGAGAACATGAACAGGAATTCGTTGTATCAAGCAGAATATGCTCATTTGAGAGCAGTAAAACACTTTTATTCGGAAAATTCAGATAAATCTCTGGAAGAACTTAAACTGTCTCTGCATCTTAAGAAAAATCCTCTTGCTTCAGCTGATTTATTGGCTGTTTTTTATCAAAAATATTTTCATCGTACCTCTTCAATTTACTATACCGACCTGAATGTTTATGCTGGTAACCACAGAGATTTCATCTGGCCGACTGACAGGAGTTATATATCTTCTTTTTATGGCTGGAGACCTGATCCGGCTGAAAGGATCTGGGATAAAAGACTACTGAGAATGAGTTTTCATTCAGGAATAGATATTCCAGGTATTACTGGAGAACCAGTTTACGCAGTTGCTGATGGTGTAATTACTCTTTCAGACAGTTTAAGAAACGCCGGTGAAGCGATTTGCATAAAACATAATAATGGAATTTATTCTGTATATTATCATCTGTATGAAAGAATGGTTAATAATGATGATTTTGTCTATCAGGGACAGATAATTGGTTTTTTAGGGAGCACTGGGTTTTCTACCGGTCCACATCTTCATTTTGGAGTCTATAATTCAAAATGGCAATCTTTAAATCCCCTTGATTTTCTACCCGGAAAAAAAAGACTGGCTTATCAGTCTTATCAGTAATAAATTGAGTTAAACAAATAGAGAGCGTGCTAAGGAGGAAAAATGCTAAATATTGATATAGTGAAGTCCAATGATTTTCTAACTGTTTTCAAACTAAACGGCAGATTTGATGGTCTGGGAAGTTTTGAATTCGATACTCAGGTTTATAAGGTTAATCTCGCTAAAAATAATGTCTTGTTAGATTTCCTTGACGTCGCTTTCCTCTCGAGCGCAGGTATCAGATCACTGCTGAAACTAAACAAATTACTCATCAAGAATTCATCTGTACTTTACTTGTTTGGATGTCAGGAAAACGTTTATCACGTCCTTGAAATGTCGGGTTTAACTAAATTCTTCAGATTTATCACTTCCGAAAATGAATACAAAGATCTTATCAGCTCACAGAATGAGAGTTGCAGTTCTTGTCTCTGCAGTGAAAAAGAGCTGAATCTTTCTATGCTGAATGAAAAAGAAAGCTCAATCATTTATTGGCACGATAATAAAGGTCAGTTAAGTGTATCTCTAGAGGAGCTTTCATTAGCTTTTGGTTTTGGTAATCTTCCTGACAGCTATCTGCAAAACGAATCCAAGAGTGTTTTCATTACTGACGGAAATTTTTTCGGTGTCAAAGAAGAAATGCTTCCGTTTGATTATTTTGTTTCTCATCAACCTTCAGCTGACTCAGTAAAAATTGACAATGCAATTACGCTACAGGGATCGCCTCGTTTCCATTTGAAGTGTAACAGATGGAAATCGACAATGAGTGATCTACACGAAGTCTTAAAAGATAATCAATTGGATAAGCAGAAGTTTCTTTTCTTCTGCGGTTTTCTTAAAAAAGGTGAACAGATTTTCTTTACGATTGGAAATTGTAACCATGACAGCAAGATTCCATCTTGTTTACTTCTGGAACTGGAACAATTTTTTCATTCACAGAATGAAGTTTTCTTTGAATTGATTAAACACAATCTAAGCATGAACAATATTGTAGAACTAAGATATCCCTCTGATAAAGAAGAATTCGATTCATTTGATTTGTGGTTCTATGCAAGTAACAGTTTAATCCAACCTGAAGAATTTCGTATGAAAATTGAATTTGAGAATGATTTTGTTTGTGATGAGGAGTGGAAGGTGATAATCAGAAAGACTTTTCCGGAGGCAAAGAAAGTTTTATTGAGAGATCTTGCTGGTGGTTTTACTTCAAGAGTTTTTGAAGTAAACGGATTTGATGAGAACAATCGGAAAATACTTCCATCAGTTCTGAAAATCGGAAATATTGAAATCACCAGAAGAGAAGAAAATGCCTTCAACGAATATGTAAAAAAATTCATCCTAAATAATTCTACTCAAATACTATCCAGATACTATTCTGAAAATTTTGCCGGTATAAGGTATAATTTTGTAGGAATGGATAGTTCCGAAAAAAGTTTGAGAATGCTTAGAGATGTGTATATAAATGAAGATACAGATTTTTTAAAGAAAATATTCATAAAAACTTATTCAGATATTTTGAAACCATGGTATGGTCAACCAGTTATGGAAGAATTTTATCCATTCCGTGAACATGACCCTCGCACTACATTTTTTCCGGATATTATCAGAATTGCCGAAGAAAATCTTAGTATTAGCGCTGATAATCCTGAAATTTACTGTTCAATACTTGAGAGAAATCTTAAGAATCCATATTATATTCTTAAACATTTCTACCAGAAGAACAGAAATTTTAGAATGAGTTGGTACAAAACAGTAACTCACGGGGACCTCAATCTGCAAAATATCATGCTGGATAGAAAGGATAACATCTACATTATTGATTTTTCGGAAACAAATATTCGCAATTGTGTTTCTGATTTTACCCGACTTGAGCCTATCCTCAAAACAGAATTTACCGCTTTCGATAATGACAATTCTCTGGCAGAAATGATCAGGTTTGAGTATTGTCTGCAAAATGTTGAGAAAATGTCTGATATACCATCAATAGATTTTGCCATGAGCGATAGTATGAAAAAGATGTATGACATAATTTTATTAATGAGGAAATTTGCAGATAGAATTACGATCTTTGAAGAAAGTATGCTTCCTTACTGGTTTGCAGTATTGGAGTGGACTTTACCTATTGCTCAATATATAAATGTTTGTCCTGAAGGGAAAAGATTTGCATTGTATAGTTCTGCTATTATTTGTACAAGAATTGCTGAATTAACCGGATTATTTGAAGATTAATTCATTTGAAAATAAAAACCGAGGAGCAAAGATGAATTTAACTACACAAAAAATCATTGATGTTTTTGAAGAAATTAACAAAATCCCGCGCGGATCGGGAAATGAGACTGAAATCGCTGAATGGCTAGTGAGATGGGCTAAGAATAATGGTCTGTCAGTTACAAAAGATGAAGTGAATAATGTACTAATTAAAGTACCTGCAACATCAGGATTTGAACAATCTCAGATAGTTGTTATTCAGGGACACATGGATATGGTTTGTGAAAAAACACCAGATTCCAATCACGATTTCACCAAAGATCCTATCAAATGTATAATAGAAGGCGACTGGATGCACGCAGACAAAACTACACTGGGAGCTGACAATGGTATTGCCCTGGCAATCGCACTTGTTATTGCTACTGAAAAAGATTGTAAACATCCACCCTTAGAATTGCTGTTTACTGTTGATGAAGAACGCGGTTTGAACGGAGCTAAACATATCAGCAACAATTTGCTAAAGGGAAACCTTCTGATAAACATTGATTCGGAAAATGATGAGGTTTTTACAATTGGTTGTGCAGGTGGCAGAGATTGTAAAATCACTATGCCTCTGGAATATCTTCCCTGTAATGCTGAAAGTGTTTTTGAAGTCAGTGTAGGAGGATTAGCCGGTGGTCACTCCGGAATGGATATCATCAAGAACAGAGGTAATGCCAATATTATTCTGGCCTCAATTTTGAAAAAAATATCTGTTCAATCTGATTTTAATCTAATCAGTTTTGAAGGAGGCAGTGCTCACAATGCTATAGCCAGAGATGCATCAGCATGTTTTGCCTGTAATCTTAAACTAGACCAGATCAGTAGAACAACTAAAGATGTTGAAGAAAAAGTAAAAGGAGAGTATCTGCAGGAGAAAAATATCTCCACAAAAACTGTAGAAATTAAAGCAAAATCTGAGAAAATGTTGTCAATTGAAGATAGCTCAAAGGTTTTGAATTTCCTGCTGGCTCTCCCCCATGGTGTCAGCAAAATGTCACAGGAGGTTATTGGTTTGGTTGAAACTTCATCAAATCTGGCTACAGTAAACACAAACTCAGATTATCTCTCTGTTCTAACCAGCCAAAGAAGTTCAAACGACAGTTCATTGGATTCGATAACGGCAAGAATTGAAGCAGTTTCGATTCTGGTAGGAGCAAAATGTCATTCAGAAGTAGGTTATCCGGCCTGGCAGCCTGACTTAAAATCTAATTTATTAAAAAAAGCCTCAGAAGTCTATAGAAATATCAATAACAAAGAACCTCGTATTGAGATAATTCATGCAGGTTTGGAATGCGGACTCATTGGAGCAAAATACCCGGAGATGCAGATGATTTCTGTGGGACCAAACATTTCCAATGCCCATTCACCGGAAGAAAAACTATCGATATCGTCATTGGGAAAAGTTACTAAATTTGTCATTGAGCTACTTAAGTATTTGCGCTAGTATGTGCACTATTTCATGGGATTGTCTCATTCATTGAGATAATCTCTTCAATTTTGGGTAGATTTATATAGCTGATAAGGGGGAATGATGAAGAAGATTATATTGATAAGTGTTTTTACTGTATTATCAATGTGTTGTTTATTGAATGGTCAGACAATTGCCCACTAGTATACTTCCATGGGCGAGTTCGAAATTATGATGAGGGAAGATCTAGTTCCAATTACAGTGAATAACTTTGTTTCCTTGACTAACGAATATTTTTACGATGGTCTGATCTTCCACAGGGTTGTTGCCGGTTTTGTCATTCAGGATGGTGACCCTGCCGGTACAGGTTCCGGTGGTCCTGGATATACAATTCCTGATGAGTATAATGAAGAAATTCAGTTTGATACTCCCGGTGTTATAGGAATGGCAAAGACTCTGCACCAAATTCAGCAGGTTCTCAATATTTTATAACGGTAGCTCCAACACCCCATCTCAATGGTAATTATGCAGCTTTTGGCAATGTTATTGAGGGAATGGATGTAGTAATGGACATAAATGGAGTG
>JAQVBK010000117.1 GCA_028690365.1 Candidatus Cloacimonadota bacterium | reverse complement strand
CCGATACAGCTGCCTATCTCAGAAGAATTGCAGTTGATGTTTTATGCAGGATTTTGCGATATGTATACCAGTTATCCAGGGATGTCAGCTTCATTATCCGATGACAATGGAGTAACCTGGAATAGTTTATGGCAAAATTCAAGTGCACAGGGTAATAATTGGCATTGGAGACCGATTTATGCTGATTTGTCAGAATGGTCAGGTCAGGAAGTATTGATTCGTTTTATTGCTTCAGGATACAGCTATGCAGATGTTTCAATTGATCATTTCAGAGTTGTTGATTTAAGTACGGTTGGAACTGAAGATGTTATACAACCTTCCTTAAGCGAAGTATTTACTTATCCTAATCCATTTCATTTCTCTTCGGAAAGCGAAAGAAGTGGTGGTGTAACGATCAAATTTACTATGTCTCAACCAGGTTTATTGAAGGCTTCCGTTTATGATATCAAAGGTAGAAAAGTATCTTCAATTGCTGAAAAATATTACCACTCCGGTGAACAGACCATTAAGTGGAATGCTATGACAGAAAATAATAAACCCGCAGCCAGCGGAGTTTATTTAATAAAACTATCTGATGAAAGAGAAAGTAAAATAGTCAAAATGATGATTGTAAAATAATCAAACAGCTATTTTTGCTACACTCTCAAAACAGATAGGCAACCCGACACCCTCCCTCAAGAACGGACACTTGTCCGTTCTTTTTCTTTTGGGAAATTATTTCTGTAGAATTGAAAGTATTTGGGCGAGATGTATGAATCTTTTCTGTAATCAGAGCTCAACCCGAAATAAGTTGAGCTACTGATTACAGAAATTGTCGATTATCTGGGAATGTAAATTGTTTATTTCAATAAAACAATTTTCCCTGAATCAATTATCTTGTTATGCTGATTCAATGCTTTAAACAAATAGACTCCGCTGGCACAATTGTCGGCATTCCAGGTAACCTGATGTTTTTGATTTCCATTGCTAATGGTCTTGAAGGAATCAATTTTTCTACCTTTTATGTTGTAAATCTCAATTGTTAGGGATTCAGAATTGTTCATATTGGCAGCAAAATTAATTACAGGATTGAAAGGATTTGGATAAGCATGAACTCTTATTTCTGATGCTTGAACAGCTTCCTCATCTGTTTCGGTAGGTGGAGTAAGCAAATCATTCAGATAGAATTCTGTTGGCACTTCATTATAAGATTGATTCTGGCTGGTAGTTGTTGACCAGAGAATTCTACCGGTAACTGAGTTGAATTGAATGGTCATAAGATTAGTAGTAACACCAGCTGCTCCCGCCAAAATTTTCCAGCTTCTGGAAGCCGTTATAGCTGTTGATGCATTGAGTGAGTCCACTATATTGTTATACCTATAGCAGTACTCTGGAGAATAGAGATTGCGAAAATGATTGGTGGCGGCCAGATTCATACCCGGAATTACAGTATTATCAGTATAATCGCGAATGTATTCGCCATTCTGATTGTTGTTTTCTATCACTACTGACGGGGGATCGATGTCGGTATTTTTAGTTGCATGTATAATGGTTCCTAAAACCTGATTATAGTCTACTACTGCACTTACCACATCAAAATGGTCATTGTAACTATCATTGTTATAATCGTAACTTTCCAGACCTTTTCTTACCGTCAACATGATTGGATTAAAGGTTTGAGAAGGGTCTTTGCTGTGATCGCTTCCAATATTAAGGGAGGCGGTTACACCAGCTTGATTGATTCCGGAAAGAGCACAAATGAAGCCGGGATAACCAAATCCAACCCAATACTGTTCATCTGTCTCTGAGGGGAAACTGACCAACATGACAGGATTTTCGATTAGAACGGAATTTGCCTGCCAGTCAAGCAGTCGGGTAATAACAAGTCCACCTTCCAGATCTTCATCAGACATAGTGCTTTCTCCCCAGCTGGAAAGGCTTGAACAGCCAAAAAGAAGTTCATAATCATCATTTCTTCCGTTTACATAGAAAATCAAATCTATGATTGAATTTACAATTAATACATCTCTGAAATCAAAATCTCTGTTGAGAGTTGCAATGAATAGACTTGTACCGGAATCTGCTATACCATCAATCATTCCGCTTGCTTCTTCAATGTATTCAGGATCAGTTTCAAAAGAATTGATAAATATCCCTCTGACGTAACTGTAAGTTGCCGGACTTCCATTCATTAAGTTGTTGATTACATATGAATTAAAAACTGAAACTATTGTCTCTGATAGTAGATAACCCTGAGCATAACCCCTTTCATAGTGATTACCCCAGACCTTTAAAATACGTTTTCCATTAAGATTGCTTAATTCTCCATTTACCTGAGAGAATAAATTGATTGAACAAATCAACATGATAATAAGAAAATACTTAGTCCTCATAGTCTACTCCTTTTTTTGATTGTTATTTTTTGTTTTTATCGTCATCAAGAATTTTCCTGATTGTTGAGTTTATGCTAAGCAAGTGTGCCTGAAAATAGTCGTCTGACTGCTCTATATTCTCAACACCGTCTATTAACTGACTAATTTTGACAAGATCTAAGTGAGCGAGATTGGCAGCATCGCGTGGGTAGCGGTTGTTTTTGTTTTCATAAATTGTTATAAGTGTTTCCAGATGCATATTTTGAAGATTTCGACGGAAGCTGTTTATATTGGTTCTATCTATTATTTCTTTCCATATTTCATTACGCAGAGTAGTGAACATTTCTGCCAAAGTAAAGGTCTGTTCTTCGTTTGTAAATTTCATTTCATTATCAAGAATTCTTTCCAGTTTATTTTCATTGTAAAGTAATCCGAGTGTATAATTTTGAAAATTACTCACAGTTTTGTGCAAAGGATAATCCTGTCTGATGTTCCAGGGGGACCAGGAGAAAGAGTAATTCTTATTGTAAGTCAGTTTGTTAAGTAAATCAGCAGAAAATTCAAAAGCATCTTCAGCAAAAATATTTTGGCAGAGAAAATCAATTGCCAGTTTTTGCTTATTTGCTTCTACTATTCGGTAAGGAATAGTACCGCCAACCCTGTCTCTACTGTGATAAATACCACCAACATATTTTGATGTTACGCTGATAGAAGTCCAATACTGACTAAGAGCATACGAAAATCCTGCTCTAAATTTGTGATATTGTTCTCCTTTGATATTATAGAGTTTGTCTAGTTTTGAAATGAGTTCTTTCGAAATATCCAGTCTGTTCTGAGCAAATTTCAAAGCATCATCACCTAAATCCCAAAAATTGGTTTGAGGGTCAATACTCAGGGAATTTCCTTGTACATCTTCATCGGTAGCATAAGCCAATTCAGAGCGTTTTTCTGACTGAGAAGCAATTTCTTGCAACTGAGCTTTTTCTTCTTCAGGAGTCTTTTTGCCCAGATCTTTATAACCGTATTCGATTGCCCAAAAGTCATATTCGCCCAGATTCGTCTGAAAATACTGTCCCTGTTTTTGTCCGGGAGCAGCCAGATTAATCGGAGCATAATCCATAACAGAAGCAGTTAATCCGGTTTTCTGGGTGATTTTGGGATTCTGCAGATCGTCATAATTTACTGCATAACTTGCTTTGAAATTATGTCTGAGACCAAGGGTGTGACCGATTTCGTGTACCAGCAAAGATTTCAGGTATTCGTAAATAAATTTATCTTTGTCGAAATTTCCATTACCAGGCAAACTTCGCATTTGTAATACGTTAAAAGCAAACATTCTGTCATTGCTCAAATTCTGGTGATAGTTAAACAATCGGTCGAAGTTGAAGGGATTCATTTCATTGAAAGGTAATTTATGTTCAGGGATGCGCATTGTCATTGGTTCTACCAGATATTCTACATTGTCGTAATTATATCGGAGCATATCGGCTGAAACCTTGACGGTTGCTTCATAAATTTCTCCGGTAAATGGATTTGCCCGAGAAGGTCCCATTGCGTAACCTGCATCAGGTTCAATTACCCACTGTACTACGTTGTATCTGATATCTTCTATATCCCAGTCAGCATCATCGGGCATTTGTTTTACTAAAATTGCATCTTTGTAACCGATTCTCTCAAATGCTTTGTTCCATTCCAGAATCCCATCCCGAACTCCCTTTCTGTATTCTTCAGGGATATTTTTGTGTAACCAGAAGAGTATTGGTTTTATAGGACGAGACATGTTTGCTTCAGGTTTTTCTTTTTCCAGGTGCCAGCGATTAATATAGCGAACGTAATCGTCTTCTTTATCCAATGAGCTGTAATCTTTGAAAAGGGTAATGAAATAACCAACTCTGTCGTCACTCATTCTCGGAATATAGTTATTTTGAGGTATTTTTGATAAGCTGTAACGATATGTATGTAAAATGCTACGGGAATCAGGTATTGATGCTGACCAGAGATTGGCAGAAGTGGTGAAATTTATTGCGACATCTAATTCAGTGTTTTCAGGAAAAGATTTTATCTTGCTAATATAGCTGCTGTTAGAATCTACATTCAGGGATGCATTTTTTACCCAATAACCTATATAAGTAGAAACATTAGCATTATCTCTTATAAAATAACCTGAAGGATCAATCAATATTGAACCGGTTTGTTCTTCAGGAAGAGAAATAATTTCTGCAGATAAGAGAATTGAGTCAGGAATGTGTTGTTCCAGAGCTGAATTGATTGCGCTGTTACTGTCTGCCCGATAATTTGTATTTTTTTTCTTCAAAAAAATCTTATTCTTTGCTCTTTCAAAATATAGAGGAAAATCCTCCAGCATATCTCCTGATCCAAAGAAAGCACCGTCTCCTTTAATCCTTGAGAGTGTCAACAAGAACAATTCGCCTATCTGTTCCGGTTTAATTTTCATGTAAACCTGATTTTTTTCATTGTTTATGTAAAAATCATAAAAGCCGGGAATAAGTGAGAAATTCTTAATTGTTTCTGAAAAAGATTTAAGATCTTTTGGTTTTTCTTTTGCTGTGGAGTCAGAGATGGTTTCCTGAGTTGTGCTTTGAGTAATTGCTTCTTCAGCATATACAATTATTACCAGTGTAAGAATTATAAAAAGGATGATAATTTTCTTCATCATAGATTTTCCTTATTTCTCTTAGTATATTTCTAATTTAACTAATCTGCCATCCAAATTTCCGCTGACCAATGGTATTTTGGCAGCAGGTTTTAATCCCAGAGAAGGAATCAATTCGCGATTTCCGCAATAAACAAAAGCCTGTGATCCTTTACATTTCTGCTTTAAAAAATCACCGAAATCTTTGTAAAGTTTACCCAATTCTTTTTCTTCTCCCATTCTTATTCCATACGGGGGATTACAAACAATAGTTCCATTCTCCAAGCCAGGATGGTGCCTGAAATCAGAATGCAGTATTGACACTTTATTTCCACCGGGCAAGCTTTCTAGATTGTTTCTAGCTGCAGAAACAGCCAGAAAATCAACGTCACAACCAAGAATAAGTAATTCGGGTAATGCTCTGGTTAAACGAGCTCCATCACTGAGAATTTTGTGCCAAAGATTTTCGTCAAAATCAGGGAGATACTCAAAACCGAAATTATCACGGTTGAATGCGGAAGGTATCCGGCAATATTCCAGCAGAGCTTCGGCAAGCAGTGTTCCACTACCACACATTGGATCTAGCAGAGGTGAGTCTCCTTTCCAGCCTGAAAGCCTTATTATTGCAGCAGCGAGTGTTTCCTGCATGGGTGCAGAAACAGATTTGAGTCTGTATCCTCTTTTGTGAAGAGTACCGCCTGAAGTATCAAGACTTATTCTGGCTTTATTTTCTTCTATGTGCAGATTAATCCAGACATTGGGGTTATCGGTGTCAACATTGGGACGATTGCCGTATTTATCACGATAAAAATCTGCCATAGCGTCTTTTAGGATCAATGATGCATATTTTGAGTGAGTAATTAAACTGTTGGAGACCGTAGAAAAAATTGCAAAACTGTCATCTACACTGAATAACTCATCCCAGGGTAACTTAACTGCGGTTTTATAGAGGTAATTTGTACTGTGACAATCGATAGAAATCAGAGGTGCCAAAACCCTACTCAGCAATCTGGAACGATAGTTTATTCTATAAATATGCTCAAGTTCTGCAACAAACCAAATACCGCGGTAAGCTGTTTTGATTTCCTTTGCACCGAATTCCTTGAGTTCTGCTGCGGCAAGTTCTTCCATTTTCCCTGCACACTGGGCAAAGAATCTTCTACTCTTTTGATATTCAAACATCAACACTCCGTAATTTTAGAAAAAGGGCAGCAAAGCTGCCCGCGTCTAATTTAATTCGTCAATAATTTCTTTATACAATGGAAATTTTGCACATAAGGTTTTAACTTCATTTTTCATAGAAGCCAGATATTCGTCATTGCCATAATTATCATAAACTCTTTTAATGAGCTTTGCGATTTCCTTCATCTGTTCTTCTTTCATCCCTCTGGTTGTAACTGCAGGAGTTCCAAGTCTGATTCCGGAAGCAACAAAAGGCTTTCTTGTGTCGAAAGGAACTGTATTTTTGTTGGCTGTTATTCCTGCTTTGTCCAGAGATCCCTCCATGTCTTTTCCTGAAGGACCGCCACTATCTTCGGTTCCGAGATTGAGAAGCATCAGGTGATTGTCAGTACCGCCGGAAACAAGATTCAAACCTGATTCAACCAGTGCTGCTGCCAAAGCTTTGGCATTGTTGACTACTTGTTTCTGATAGGTTTTGAAATCTTCTGAGAGAGCTTCTTTAAAAGCGGCTGCTTTAGCTGCAATTATATGCATTAATGGACCGCCTTGGATACCGGGGAAAACTTCTCTGTCTACATCCTGTGCATATTCTTTTTTGCAGAGAATAAGACCGGCTCTTGGACCTCGCAGTGTTTTATGAGTGGTAGTGGTTACTATATCTGCATAAGGTACCGGATTCTGGTGCAGACCGGCAGCAACCAATCCGGCTATGTGAGCCATATCTACCATAAGTTTGGCTCCTACTTTGTCAGCGATTTCTCTGAATTTAACAAAGTCGATAGCGCGTGGATATGCTGAAGCTCCGGTAAGAATCATTTTGGGTTTATGCTGTTCAGCAAGGGCAAGAATTGTATCGTAATCAAACATTTCCGTATCTTGATTTACTCCGTAATGGACGATGTTGTACATTGCTCCCGAGAAGCTAAGCGGATGACCATGAGTAAGATGACCACCATGTGACAATTCCAGAGATAACACTGTGTCACCAGGTTTTACCATAGTAAAATATGCAGCCATGTTTGCCTGTGAACCTGAATGAGGCTGAACATTGGCGTGTTCGGCACCGAAAAGTTCTTTAGCTCTTTCAATTGCTAGTTTCTCAACTTCATCAACATATTCACAACCACCATAATACCTGCCGTAGAGTTTATAATTTACATCACCGGTTTTTTTACTCCATCTGTAAGGATATCCTTCAGCATATTTGTTGGTCAAAACTGATCCGGCGGCTTCCAGAACAGTTTGTGAAACGAAGTTTTCGGATGCAATCAATTCAAGATTTTGTTCTTGTCTGTTGATTTCCCTGAACATTGAATCAAAGAGTTCAGGATCATTTTTTCTGATAGTTTTCATTTTAACCTCACTTTTCTATTTTTTGGTATTTTCATAGTCAGTAATTTTTTCAATTCTTTTCTGGTGTCTGCCACCTTCAAAGTGTGTATTTAGAAAAATTGTTATAATCTCCTGCGCAAGATAATCCGAAATGAATCTTCCCGGCATAACTAGAACGTTAGCGTCATTGTGCATTCTGGCAAGTCTGGCATAATCGGTACAATGACAGAGAGCTGCTCTAATCCCTTTTACTTTGTTGGCTACAATAGACATTCCGATTCCACTTCCACAGAGTATTATTCCGTAATTGTATTCACCGCTGGCGACAGCTTCTGCGGCTGCAAAACCAGTGTCAGGGTAATCCATTGATTCGGAAGAATCTGTTCCGAAATCATGAGTAATATAATTTTTTAAGTGTGACTTAAGTGATTCTTTCATGTGAAAAGCTGCGTGATCGGAAGCTATTGCAATTCGTAATGGTTTAGTTTTTAAGGTTTTATTGGCAATTTTTAGAACTTTCTTTGAATTCTTTGCCAATTCTTCGGTCGAGAACTCTTCAGATTTGTCTAATGCCGCTTTCAGAAAAAGGACAGCTTTCTCCGACATGTTTTCTTCAATCTTGATTTTTAAATCATCATTTATGACATGAAACAATCTGACTAACTCTTCCATACTGATTTCACGTAAAATAAATTGAATATCTCTGTCAGATAGATTATTAAATTCGCTAAGCGAAAGAATGTGTTTCATAAATTTCTCCGTTTGTAAGCTTTTACCCACAAAACAGCGGGATTGTTGGTACTTTCTATTAATTTGTCTTCCAGTAAATTATCATATTTAGCTTTATTTGCGGGAATTTCTGCCAATCTGTAACTGCTGATTTCCAGAAAATTTAACAGATTACTTTTAAGAAAATCTTCAGTCAGTGTGCAAGGTTCTGCCGGGGTTGGTTTTTCATTAAGATTAAAACTTCCCAAAAACAGCCCGCCTACTTTTAGTATTCTGATCAGTTCGCTACACATTGTTTCAGGTTTGTCAGTGTGATCCAAAGAGTTCATGGTAAATACGATATCAGCTGTATTGTCCGGAACGGGGATGTTTTTTTCACTACATTGCAAGTATAACATATTATGATTTTTGAGGGCAGATTTAAATGAGTCAAAATAGCGGTTTGCTAAAATATCTACACCTATGTTTAGTCTGGAGTTTGTTATCCAGTGCAAACTGCCCCTGGGTCCACAGCCAAAGTCCACTATGATTTTATCAGTGAGAAATTCGGTATTATTCTCACCGGCAATATTCATGAAGTATTTCTGGTAGAATTGGTTTGCAAAACCACTTTCAGATTTGCCAAATTGCTTCTTCCAATATGAGAGTTCACAGTCGCTTTTATCAACAAAATATTTCGCCAGATTTCTAAACATAGATTTCATTATGAGCTCATCAGGCAAGAGAGGGCAATGCAGTAATACTTGGATTTTTCGCTTTCGCTCCTCGACATAACTACAACAGGTTTGGTGGTGCCCTGGATTAAGCCTGCCAGTTCTCCTTTACCAAACAGCATCAAACCTTTATAGAAGGAATTACAGGCTTCCAGATTGGGAAATACGAGAATATCGGCATCTCCGTCAATAGGGGTAGAAATACCTTTTATTTTGCAACTTTCCTTATCGCAGGCACAAAAAATATCCAGAGGACCATCAGCAATACAGTTTTTGATTTGTCCTCTTTGAACCATTTTACAGATGATTGCATAGTCTATGCTGTTTTGATTATTTTCGTTCACTTTTTCTGAAGCTCCGATAAGGGCAACTTTTGGTTTTTCTATGCCGAATTTGTGAGCCATTTTCACTGCATAATTAGTCATAGCTATTTTTTGATCAAGATTAGGGTAGGGTAAAACTGCGGTGTCAGTTACGAAGAGAAGTTTGTGATAATCAGGTATCTCTATTGCACAGACATAACTCATAATGGCTTTTGGTGGCAGGAGACCTTTCTCCTTATCAAGAACTGCCTTAAGAAATTTATCAGTGCCGACCAATCCTTTCATTAGTACATCAGCTTCATTTTCACGAACCATTCTGACTGACTCTTTTGTGGCAGCTTCCTGTTCCTTAATGTCTATTATAGTGAATAGTGTAGAATCTACGTCTAACTTACGGCATTCATTTTCTATAATTTTTTTATCACCCAACATTATTATTTCGGCAATTCCGTCATTCACTGCTCTGGCAGCCGAACTAATGGTATTGGGATCCTGAGCGGCAGCAACAGCAATTTTTCTTTTTGGAAGGTTCTTTACTTTCTCTACTAATTCATCGAGAGTTTTAATAGTCATAATTTCTCCACTACAGAACAGTTGCCAATGCTATTGAATAAAGCTTGGAGATTTCGCTATCTCCTCTGGAA
>JAQVBK010000116.1 GCA_028690365.1 Candidatus Cloacimonadota bacterium | reverse complement strand
AATTTTCCGCCTTTTACTTTATAGGGTACGTTTTTAATTTCATCGCCTACTTCATTCAGCTGACGTCCCATATATCTCTTTATTGAGTATATGGTATTAACAGGGTTTGTAACAGCCTGTCTCTTCGCCAGTTGTCCTACAAGTCTTTCGCCGTTTTTTGTGAATGCTACAACTGATGGGGTGGTTCTTGCACCTTCTGCATTTTGAATAACGGTAGCTTTCCCGCCTTCCATAACGCTAACGCAGGAGTTTGTTGTTCCCAGGTCAATTCCTATTATTTTTCCCATTTTTCCTCCTATTTATCTTTTTTTACTGGTTTAATACCATTTGAAACAGCTACCCTGGTAGCTCTTATTACTTTCTTATTCATTGTGTAACCGTTTTGAATGATTGCGGCAATCTTACCCTCTTCCAGTTCAGATGGAATGTGAGCAATTGCTTCATGAACCGTCGGATCAAAGATTTCACCATCAGCTTTTATTTTCTCGACGCCTTCTTTCACTAGAATGCGATTGAGTTGTTCATAGATCATCTTGACTCCATCGAAGAGGATTTTAAACTCATGTTTTTCATCAGCTGTGTTCAAAGCCCGCTCAAAATTATCCATTACATCACATAAATCCATCACCAGTCTTTCCGTAGCATTTTTTATCCAGCTCGATTTGTCGGCGATGGTTCTTTTTCTGAAATTATCAAATTCTGCCATTATTCGCAGATTTTTGTCTCTCTGTTCACTAAGTTCCTGAAGAAGACTTTCATATTTCTCTTCGATAGTAGGCTCTTCTTTTTCTTCAGTGATTTCAATCTCTGAGAGCTCATTAGCTTCGCTAATCTCTTCATCTGTAATCTGGTTGATTATTTCCTCAGTTTCTTCGAGGATTGTTTTTTCTTCTTTTTTTTTCTTACTCATATTGCGGCACCATCATTCCTTTTTTTGTGGTTTCAGTGATAATTCGGGCAAATTCTCTGACCGTGACAATATTCTTTAAATAATTCATTCGTATTGGAGCTAAGACCCCTAAATAACCAGGAACCCCAAAAAGCTCATATCTGGCAAATATCAACGCGTAATTCTGTAATTCCTGACGACCAAAATCTTCCCCCATCAGAATATTGACTGATTCTCCAGAATCGTTTTTCTGCAAAATGTTTACCAGCAAATCTTGTCTCTGGATGAAACCAAGAAATTTTAAGATTTCTTCTTTTGTATTAAATTCCGGTTGCTCCAAAAAACTTATACTGCCATCAAAGTGCAGAAAATAACTGCTGATTTCACTGAAAGCTTTATTGAGTTCAATGAGAAATTGATTCAATAGTCTGTTCTGATCATTTCTTTCTTCATAAAGTTTGCCAAGGTAACGACTTTGTATGTCGTAGATTCTTAATCCTGCCAACTCCTCGTTCACATATTTTACTAATACCCTTAGTTGTTGTGCAGATAATTTGTTGTCACAGCGTAAGATAACGGTTTTGTCCAGACCGGAATCCAGAGAGACTACAAATAACAGTTTGTCATCAGCAATTTTGAAGGCATCAAGTTTCTCGAGAAATCCGTATGATATTTCCGGCTCAGCTACAAAACTAAGTTGATCAGTGTCTTTTGCCAGCATTTGCATTATGTAGTGAAGTGATAAGGGAGTGTCTTTATAATTTTTAATCAATATTTCTCTCAGAAAACTTTCCCGTTCAAAACCCTGACTAAGAAGTGAGTCTTCAATCAGGGTCAGATATTTTCTGTACCCCTTTATAGAAGGAACTCTTCCTGCTGAAGTATGAGGTTGAAATATATATCCTTTCTGTTCGAGCTTATGCAAATCTATTCTGAGTGTAGCAGGACTGGCATGGGACACATATTTATCACATAGTATACGTGACGATACAGGTTCACAGTTTTCTATGAATTCGTTAATCAGTGATTCAAGTACTTTCAGTTCTCTAACTTCATTTTTTTTCATTGTAACTCCTTGCTAAACAGAAAGATACGCTATCTTTCTAAAATTAGCAGTCAACCAAATTGTCTGCTAACAGTGACAATTTAATTAAAAAGGAATTATTGTCAAACTAAATTTGAGAGTGCTAACTTTTCTTGCGCTTTACATGCTATCCATTTGTCTAAGCGTGTTATAGACTACAAATCAGCTTTACAAGTACGATAATTCTAAACATTACTGTTTTTCCTGTACATATGTGCTATGAGAAAATTTTTGGCATGAAACAAAATTGTTACTGGTTAATAGAAAGAATATCATTTGGGGGAGGATGAATGGAATTAAAGAAAACACTGGCTTATATCAGTGCGGTGGTTGCAATGATGTGCTGGGCTTCGACTTTTGTCTGGACAAAAGAGGCATTAAGTTATTCAACACCTTTAACAATTCTATTTCTCAGATTACTTATTTCTGCTATCATGTTGAGAATATATGCAATTATTGCGAAGAAAACCGAGGTAATCAAAAAAGAGCATCGCAAGCTTTTCCTGCTTATGTCTTTTTTTGAACCTTTTTGTTATTTTATCGGAGAGACCTTTGGCATGCTGTTCCTGTCAGCAACCCTTGCTTCTATAATCATTTCAACTATTCCGCTTGTAACACCGGTATTTTCCAGAATCTTTCTGAAAGAGAAAATAACACTGTATGGAGTTATTGGTCTGATCATATCTTTTGTAGGAGTTTCTTTGATTGTGGCAAATCAGGGGGACAACGAAGTTTCGTTAAAAGGAATTTTATTAATGTTTTTTGCGGTATTGTCCGGAACAAGCTATGGTATAGTTCTCCGAAAGATATCCTTTTCTTATTCCAGTGTTACAATAGTTGGTATACAATCATTTCTCGGCATGTTATATTTTTTGCCGCTTTTCTTAATTTTTGATTTTTCATCACTTATTACTAACGGATTACCACTTATTGCTTTAAGTCATATTTTTAAACTAGCTTTGATAGGTTCAACTCTGGCATTTATTTTTTTTACAATTTCAGCTCGTCACATAGGCATAAACAATGCGAATATTTTTACAAATCTCATTCCGGTTTTTACGGCAATTGCAGCCTATTTCATTCTTGGAGAAGTGCTGGAATTGAAAAAAATTACCGGAATTCTCATAGTGATTGGTGGATTGTTTATTTCTCAGTACCCCAATCTCTCAGTCAGAAAGATCTATATTAAGGAAGAATCAGTAAGTAAAAAATAAAAGCCCGACTCGTGAATGAGTAGGGCTAATATAATATTTGCAGAGTTTTATAGCTCTATGACTTATAAAATACCCATTTGAAAAGTTCTTTGAAAGTAACTTTTTTTCCGTATAGAAGGATTCCTGTTTTATATATTTTTGCTGCTGCATAAGTGCTGACAATAAATCCGGAAAACAGAAGAAACAGAGAAGTAAATATCTGCCAGAAGGGTACTCCAAATGGAATCCTTGCCACCATTACAATGGGTGATGAGAGAGGAATCATAGATGCCCAGAAAGCAAGTTTTCCGGATGGGTCTTCCAGAACGTTCAACATAAGAATAAATGATACAATAATGGGCAAAGTGACAGGTAAAGTCAATGTCTGATTGTCTGCATCATCTCCGCCTACGCTACCGATTGCTGCAAACATGGAAGCATATAACAGATATCCTCCCAGGAAATAGAATAAAGCTATGATAATGATATAAGTAGTGTCCAGACTTCTCAGATCATTTAGAATGGTTACGATTTCACTGCTATCAGTCTGAGGCTGAGCAATAATCTGATTTCCACCAATTGCTGCTACAGACTGCACTTCACTTAATTCAGGGGCAAAAATAGCTCCAATCATAAAGTTCATTAAAACCATGATTATTATCCAGATAGTGAACTGGGTCAATGCTACCGCCACAATCCCGATAATCTTTCCAAATAGGAGTTGAACCGGTTTTACCGATGACATTATAACTTCAACGATTCTGCTGTTCTTTTCTTCCATAACACCTTTAGTTACTGTACTTCCGTAGATCAGCAAACTAAAATATAGAATAAATCCCAGTATTTGGCTCAGTATTGATGAGATTAAAGTGTTTCCGGATTTTTCACCTTCTTTACTTAGTACAAAAGTGTCAATTGTCAGATCAACTTCCAGTTTTTTCAATATTTGTTCGTCTAGACCTACCATCTCGTACCGATATTTCTGAACAATATCTCTCAGGTTTCTTGTTATGTGGCTATGCAGATTGATTCCAGGCTGCTTTTCGGAGAAATAACTGAACCCAAATGGTCTTTCCAGTTCAAAATCGGGTATATACAAAATTCCTGAATAACCCTGTTCAGAGAAATTCTGTTTCATGTTTTCCAAATCTGAATTAACGTAAGTAAATGATATATTATCGGTGTTGTCAAGTTTGTTTACAATTTTTCCACTGAGATCTATGACTGCGATTCTATCTTTACCGGTTTTGAATTTTGTCATAAGTATTGGAAGGAGCATCAAAAGCGCCATTAAAAAAGGTACAGCTATGGTTGTTATTATGAAGCTTTTTTTCTTAACACGGGTAAGGTATTCCCGACAGATTATGATTAGTGTTTTATTCATGATTCTTTCCCTCAACTTTTTCAATGAAAATCTCGTTCAGGCTTGGTAATATCTCGTTAAACGAATGAACTTCCACCAGATTTATCAGGAAGCGCAACAGCTCATTGGGGCGGGTTTCATTTTTTGCCTGAATAATAAGATGCTTATCAGATTTCTCAACAACATCAAATAATTCATTTTCTTTGTGAGCATATTCGCCATTGAATTCAATTCTAAAGAGATTTTTTTTAAACTCTTCTTTTACAGCCTGAACATCTCCTTTCAGAATGGCTTCGCCTTTATTTATCAGTGCAATTATCTCGCAGATCTCTTCAACCTGTTCCATTCTGTGGGTCGAAAAGATAACAGTTACTCCCTCTGCTTTTAGTGTTCTGATTTCATTTTTAATTAAATTAGTGTTTATTGGGTCAAGTCCCGTAAATGGTTCATCTAGAATTATCAGTTGAGGATTGTGAACTACAGTGGCAATAAATTGTATCTTCTGCTGCATTCCTTTAGATAATTCCTGAATACGTTTGTTTTTCCAATCGTGAATTTCAAATTTATCGAACCATAGATTTAATTTAGTTTTAGCTTCCCGTGCGGTTAATCCTTTAAGCTGAGAGAGATAAATTAGTTGTTCCTCAACTTTCATTTTGGGATAGAGACCTCTTTCTTCCGGCAAGTATCCTATTGCTGAGATATCCTGGGGTTTTAATAAACTGCCGTTCAGTAAAATTTTACCTGAGTCAGCCCCGATTATTTGATTGATGATTCGGATGAGTGTTGTCTTGCCCGCCCCGTTAGGACCTAATAGTCCAAAAATAGAAGCTTTAGGAATCTGAAGATTTACTTTCTTCAAAGCTTCTGTTTCTCTGAATGATTTACAAACGTTAATTATTTCCAAATAGTTGTTCATATACACCTCTAAAACGATTTGTGCCAATCATATTTTGATAAGAGATTAGTCAATAAATAAGAGAAACAACATTTAATCATCGAATAGCCGGAATATGTCTTCTTGGTAATGTTGTTGTACAAACAACAGTACTAACATTTTTTCTACCGAAACCCACTTGTCTGTCTCTTCTATGGTTTCTTTCAATAGCAGTAGATTAAATAGATTTTGCTCAATTATTTACTTATTGTTATATCTTCAGAAATTGTCTGATTTTACAGTGGAACCTCAATATAGAAGAAGACAGTAATTTACCTAAAAGAATAGACGAAATTCGGAAATAATTAATCTGTGATTCTTAATTAATAGTCTTTTAGTTTCAGTCAGTTAATTAACTGAACACTTACTTATTTGAACATTTTTTGAATCTATGAATGAATTTTACCCGTCTTCTTAATGTATCCTTTAAAAATTCTGTCTACGGGAGACCATCCTAAGTATTTAGGTTTAGTCCAACCTGGTGCGGCAGATAGATTTTCTACATCCATATAGTTATCTACTCTGACTTTATCCCAGGCATGAACGATGTAACCATTCCCAATATGTATTCCTACATGACCGAAATTTTTACACTCACCCGAAATAGTTCCGCTGGCATCATAAAAAACAAATGCACCTATTGGGGGAAAGCCAATATTCTTGTACGCTTCATATTGAACTGCAGATTCC
The DNA here is from genome assembly GCA_028690365.1 of Candidatus Cloacimonadota bacterium. Lineage (GTDB taxonomy): Bacteria > Cloacimonadota > Cloacimonadia > Cloacimonadales > JAQVBK01 > JAQVBK01. Next base: position 3,780 of record JAQVBK010000116.1, on the reverse strand, counting down.
TTGGCACTATCGCCACCGAAAATTTCAACGCAGTTACTTTCTTCATAAGCATCTTCAACAAAAGCCAAACACTTGAACAAATAATCATTTGAGCCAATATTCTCATGAGCCCATCTGATAGCGTTTTCTACGTAAATTTCAAACTCCGTATCCATACTCTACTCCTGATCTATAAAAAGTAAAATTTTCCTTAGTAATATCTCTGCATCGTCTGAGGTGTTACCCAAAATTGTGATAATCAGATCTTGGTTTATAAAATTCTTTGAAATGAAGCAAACTCCCGGATCTCCTCCTGTTAGATAATAGTTTGAAACATTCCCTTTTGAATTACACTCAATCCAAAATCCAAGTCCATAATGAAGATTTCTACAATTATTCTCATTTACATTTACTTGGACACTGAAGATTTCGTCAGTTAACTCTTTATTTAAAAAGTTATATGAGAGAACACCTTTCCACATTCTTACAACATCATCAGCAGTTGTAAAAATACCTCCATCAGCTGTAGATGCAATAGGAATTTCAAAAATATTCGAGCACCATTCTCCCTTATCATCTTTGAAATAACCATAAGCACAATTTTTGGGTAACTTGTGTGAGTAGTAACAACCTGTTCCTAATAAATTCAGAGGTTTACAAACCTCTTTCAGGATATAATCTCCGTAACTTAGACCCGTAATAATTTCGATCAACATGCCCAATATGACGAAGCCCGAATTACAATATTTAAATTTCTCACCCGGCATAAAATATGCCTTTCCTTCAATAAGTGCGGGAAGCATATCTTTGGGACCTAGTATGTTATGAAACGGTACTTTCTCAAACAACTGAGAAAAGTCTTCAACGACATCTTCATCAAAGTAATCGTAAATTCCGGAGGTATGGCTGAGCAATTGTTTTACTGTAATTCTCTTACTCATATTAGAAAATTCATAAGGCAGCAACTCAAATACTCTGTCTTCTAATGACAGTTTTCCCTTATCGATTAATTTCAAAATACCTAAAGCTGTGAAACCTTTTGTACCTGAAGCAATTCCAAATGCTGTATTGACGTTATTTTCTATTTCATCTTCTCTCTTTGCATAACCTTTTGCGACATTGAGCTTTAATACATTTTTTTCAACTATTTGGATAACTCCTGAAAAATAGTCGGCATTTTCCACTGTCTCTTTTATTCTATATAAATTCATATTTCTTTCCTTCTGATATTTTCGAGCTGACCTTGTTAGCATGAAAGATACTTCGAAATTTCTCTGTAGCTGTTAGTGGTGCTTTTGTTTGATACACCCTTTTAGCTGCTTTTCCTGTCAACTATAAATATCGAAATTGTAACTGACCCAAAATCTTTGATTCTCTGCAAAAATTTCCTTAGAAATATGAATCTTGAACTATCCTGGAAACATGCCGATAATATCTCAGTGTATGTTTAGAAACTTAGAAATCTAATCAAAGAATCAGTTTAGTAGTAAATTTTCAATATCATCCAAGCATCTTTGAATCGTTTTCTCTATTGCTTTACAGGTGATAGTTGCTCCGCTAATCGGTCTTATCTTCTGTTTGCTGCCTAGCTGACTCAGGAAATCAGAGTTTGCTATTCTTCTGACAAAAGAGGGTGTATCTTCGCTGCAGATTATGTTCACTCTCTTTTTGATACCGGTGGAGTTAAATAGAATTCCCAGGGTAGTATTTCCATTGTAACCTCTGTAATTACAGATTTCTGAGCTGATTATGAAGAACAATCTTTCCCTGTTGTTGTCATAGCTTAGTACATGTATAGAATCTATTAACGTTATTGAGTAATTATCTGAATCTACGTACTTTTCTGCCATTCGAACAAACTCTTCTTCTGTTAGGAGTTTGCCTGTCTGCCCAAATAAATGAGCAGACAGGATGAAGATAATGAAAAAAATACTAGTCCTCATTTTATGACAACGATTTTTGTGGTCTTTGAAGACAATGTACTGTTCAATCGACAAAAGTAAACTCCTGAAGAAATTTTCTGACTGTAATTGTCATATCCTTTCCAGACTGCCGAATTCCCGCAAAAATGTCTATCGGCAAGAGTTTTGACCAATTTACCTCTGACATCGAAAATCTCCAGGGTTTTCAGCTCTGAGTTATTCAGGGAAAACTGAATGTTTACACTATTTGATCTTGAACTGGAAAAGGAAACAGGATTAGGGAAAACAGACAATGATATCTGAGGCTGAAGTTTGTTTTCTATTGCCGAAGTATGAGAAACGTCAAGAGTCAGAGAGGGACGATAGTTTTCATTTGAGTGTTCTTTGGAGTAAAACTTTGAAAATTTTTGATTATTATTTGCGATGATAACCAATCCATGATTTTCAATATTGTTTTCAATCCATTCTCTGACCAGCTCGGTTATATCGACGGTGAAATTGCTAATTGTATTCCCGCCACCGGCAGAGAATACATAGTTCATGGAATAGTCTTGTTGATACTGGATATGCTGCTGATGATTCCAGGTTTCTTCGTTCCAATCTTCCGAAATAAGGTAAAAAGTAGCTGCAGTAGTTCCTCCTGTTGGGCAACTGTAGAATCTGGTAAGGTTTAGAAGTGCGCTTTCAATATCATATTCGGAGAATTCAGTTAAATCAAACTTGATCATTATTCTCTGAAAGTTTCCGGTAGCGGGAAAATTTGCTGTCCAAAGCTGTGTTACGTCAGGTTGAGTTCCAGCATGGTCGGGATCAGTATACATGTCGTCAGTTGGACTCAACTGGTAAACATCTGCAAAACAAAGAAGTGTCAAAAATGACAAAATGACTAAGGCGATATATCTTTTCATGTTTTCTCCTAAAAAACGGTAGTTATTCTTACGGTAGCAGTTTGAAGCTGTTCATCAACACTCTCAGGTTGATCAAGTTCAATATCGTAAGCTGTTTTTAGCATAGTGTTGGCGGTCAGCTTAAATGTCAGTCCAGCTTCCAGATATGTAAAAACCTTTTCGATATCGGTTTCACAGTCTTTATCCCAGTAAGCGTAATGGATAAATGGTTGAATTGTCAGTAAACGGGAATGGTTGACAAGAACATCATAACCTAACTGAGCATACCAGGCTGACATTTTCTGACTATCCGAAGTGAATCCTTTTCCATAGAAGTATTCGGAGGTAATCCAGAATCCGTGATTCAGGTAATTTGCTCCACAGTTCATTCTGTAACCCGTTTCGCTATATTGAGAATAATTTTCGTCATAGTATTGTCTGTTAACATGATTAAAAGTTGCAGAGATAGCTAATCCGTTTAATGGTGTATCGATGATTATTCCGGCATTGATGTCGTGTTCGCGGTCAAAAGTACCGTTTACGCCGTTCATTACTCCCAGTTCAATCTCAGCTCCGGCATTTTTTCCTATTTCAAAATATCCATTGGCAACAACTCCAAAAGGATGACATACACCAAATGTGTTCATGAAAACAGGCTTTTCCAGTGTTAGTCTGTTAGAACATTCGGTATCAGAAGCAAATCCTCTTAAAACATGTCCCTGTTGAATTCCCAAACTTAAATTTTCACTGAAATGATAATTGATCCCTGCTTCCATTATCTTTAACTGATCACCTTTTCCTATGCAGGTTGCAATCCCAAATTCCATATTGTATTGGATATTATCATCAAGAAATCCCTCAAATCCAAGAGCTGCTTTTCTGATTTGGAATCTGTTGGAATTGTCATAGTTTGTTTCGTCTACTGATTTACTTTCGTAGAAATGTGTATCAAGCATTATTGTTCCGTGAATTGAAGGCATTTTATTCTCTGC
>JAQVBK010000115.1 GCA_028690365.1 Candidatus Cloacimonadota bacterium | reverse complement strand
GCATCAGGATGATATGGATCATATTTCATAATAAAGGGTGATTGATCTTTTACGATATCACTAACACGGACTCCAGTCTTTTCTTCCAGATTCCTTTTTCTGAACATTTCATCTGGTCTGTGTTCTTGATGTGTTCTTTCCATTTCCAACACATTCTGTTTCAGCAATTCTTTAAATCTATCATCTCCAGACATTCCCGATTCCAACATTGTTATTTGGCGTCGATATGGACCACCTTCTTCTGTTCTGGTTGTCTCCGCATTGGCAATATTCTCGGAAATCACATTCATCCGTGTTCTTTGTGCATAAAGTCCAGATGCACTTATATCTATAGCATTAAATAATGACCCTAACATTTCTCCTCCCGAGATTAATTATTACCATCAGTTCTGCAGATAACTCAGATAAATTGTGGAATAAATTTACCCGATAAGAATTTTTTTCCTTTGATCGAACCGTGATATATTTTTTCATTTTTTATCTACCTTTTATACTTGTAGATATCGCCTGGAAGCGTTTACTAATAAGTGTAGTGGACATCTCGTAGCGAAGACTGTTTTTTGCCAACTCTGCCATTTCGAAATCTATATCTACGTTATTTATTCCTGTATCATTTTGTCTGCTTTCGCGCAATTCATTTCTGGGAGAAATTTTTTGTAAATCCCGATAACCAATCTCAAAGTGTTTCTTATGTGTCAGATCTCCTCTTAATTCAGTTTCATCGAGATGCTTTCTATATTCATCTTCAAATGAAACTTTTTGTGCTTTGTATCCCGGAGTGTTCGCATTGGCAATATTATTAGTAATTGCCTTTTGCCTTGCCGAATAAGCATCCAGTGAAAGCTCTAAATCAGGAGTACTGATTCTGTCGAATAAAAACTTAGTTATCATAACTGCCTCCGCCTAATGATAAAGCAAATGACATGCCATTTATCCAAACATCTCTATCTTTAAGTTTTGCAGCAATTTACAACGATACTTACTTCTTCAGATTATTAGCTACAGAAAATATTTCCACTCCTTTTAGATACGTCCACATTTACGGACATTTCGTTAACCTTTATCAAATTACACTGCTGTAATAGTTTATTCCAAACGTCTCCGTTATTTCCATCAAAAGGAGATGCCAACAAGACGACAGTTTTGGGCAATCTGGAGTGGTAATTTTTCTGGTTGACAGAAAATACAATCCTAAGGAAATTTAGTGATAATTCAATAGAATAATTGGTGATTGATTAAATATTCGCTAAGGGAAATGAGTATTCTGCTAGCAGCCAAACTGACAGAATTTTTCAATTTGGATAACAGTTTAGAAATTATTTAAACATTGATTCAATAACAATCAACAAGGAGATGTTGCAATGTCCAAAAAAGACGTGTTTGAAAAGTATTATAAAGAATATGATGAGTGGTTTACAGTTAATAAGCATTTATATTTAGCTGAATTAAACATTATTAAAAAAGTAATACCCCCCCAAAAAAATGGAATGGAAATAGGAATAGGGACTGGTATGTTTGCTGAACCTCTTGGCATTAAAATAGGTGTTGAGCCTGCAACTAAAATGGCAGAAATTTCTCGTAGAAAAGGAATAGAAGTTCACAATGGAACAGCAGAAAATCTTCCATTTGATAATGGTATTTTTGATTTTGCATTAATGGTTACCACTATCTGTTTTGTAGATGATGTTTTTCAGTCTTTGAGTGAAGCTTATAGAGTTTTGAAAGATAAAGGACAAATAATTATAGGCTTTGTTGACAAAGAGAGCAAAATAGGCAAACAATACCAAGCAGAAAAAGAAAAGAGTAAATTTTATAAGAATGCAACTTTTTTTAGTACAGAAGAAATTTTAGATTTTTTGGAACAATCAAGCTTCAACAATTTTGAGATTATGCAAACACTTATTGAAGAAGAAGGAATAATGAACACTAGTAAAATATTGAATGGTTATGGATTAGGAAGTTTTGTAGTCATTAAGGCCAGCAAAAAGGAAAAGAAGTAATAAATTTTGGTTACATCTTTATCCTTGTTAATCGTTGATTAGCAAATTAAGCTGAACCGATATACTGTGCACTTAATTTGCGGTTGATGTCTCAAGGAAAAAACAGGAGATTAGGAAGATTGGATATTCAGAAAAATAAAAAACAATTAGCTGCCCTTCAAAATTTCATTGATTTTTTATTGATGATTTTGTTCCTCTCTTTACTGTTATTACTGTCTCCATTTCTATATGTTTTCTCCAGTTTAGGTTTATTCAGGGATAAAAAATTACTCATAGAAATAAAAGATGAATTCTTAACACCAAATGAAGGGAAAACATTTTTTGTCTACACAAACAGATCAGATAATGAAACTTACATCAATGACAACTTGCTTCATTTCATAAAACCTGATATCGAATTGATTAAATTAAAAGGGAAGACTCCCTTTTCAAGGTTTCCAGAAAAATATATAAGCTACATTTTGCACAATGTTGATGAAATAGGTTTCCCTGCATTTCTTAAAGTATTCAATGGCAAAATTTATGATGTCTCTTTACATAAAGACTTCTACAAAGCCAAAGCAAAAAAACTAACCGGTGATTCACTAAATAAAATAATTGAAGACGCACTCATTAGGTTAGATTCAAAAATAAATCATCACAAAGATAATTGGCAATAAATTCGGAAGTCAACTCAGAAAGCAACAAATCTCAAATCTTTTTTTAGCACTCGTAAAATTTGACTGCTAAAAATTGTTTGACATTTCAATAATTTCATTTAGCTTTTCCCTAAAAATTAGGAGGGATAATGAACTTCAACAATTTTACCGTAAAGTCTCAGGAAATTATAGAAAAGTCTAGAATCCTAGCCGAAGATAACAAAAATCAAGAAATTCAATCACTCCACCTCCTGAAAGCTCTGTTAGAAACTGAGGAGAGTTTTATTGAGCCTTTACTTAAAAAAAGCGGAGTCGATACCAACACTTTGAAAGATTCACTTAATAAGGAAATAAGTTCACTTCCCGGAGTTAGCGGAAATTTTCAGGTCTATTTGTCACAGGAAGCCACCAGAATTCTATCTGAAGCTGAAAAGTTATCTGCCAGCATGAAGGACGAATTTGTCAGTATTGAACACATATTATTGGCTATTATGAGCGTTAATTGTAGTGCGTCCCGTATCCTTCAGGCACACGGAATAAGCAAAGATAACATCCTTAAGGCTCTTATCGACATAAGAGGAAACCAACGTGTTACGGATCAAAATCCTGAAGCAAAATATCAATCACTAAAGAAATACACCCGTGATTTAACGGGACTTGCCAGAAAGGGGAAACTCGATCCGGTCATTGGCAGAGACACTGAGATAAGACGTGTCATTCAAATATTATCACGTAGGCGAAAAAATAATCCTATTTTACTGGGCGAACCGGGAGTAGGAAAAACTGCAATTGCCGAAGCTCTGGCACACAGAATAATCAGTGGCGATGTTCCTGATAACTTGAAAAATAAAGAAATTTTTGAGCTTGATATGGCTGCATTGCTGGCTGGAGCAAAATTCAGAGGAGAATTTGAAGAACGATTGAAAGCCGTCTTGAAGGAAGTCGAAAATTCTGACGGGAAAATCATTCTTTTCATAGATGAAATTCATACTGTTGTTGGTGCTGGAGCGGCAGAAGGTGCGGTAGATGCTTCAAACATGTTAAAACCCGCTTTGGCAAGGGGGAGTCTCCATTGTATAGGCGCAACCACCCTTGACGAATATAGAAAATACATTGAAAAAGATGCCGCATTGGAAAGACGTTTTCAACCCGTCATGGTTACTGAGCCATCCATTGATGAGACCATTTCTATATTGCGGGGAATCAAGGAAAAATATGAGATTCACCATGGAGTTCAGATAAAAGACGCTGCCTTAATATCTGCAGCAGTTTTATCGGACAGATATATCAGTGACAGGTTTCTACCGGATAAAGCTATTGACCTTGTAGATGAAGCGTGTGCCTATCTAAGAATGGAGATAGGTTCAATGCCGGTTGAACTGGATGAAATCAAACGCAGAATCAGACAACTCGAAATTGAAAAAATTTCTCTGAAAAAGGAAAAAGACAAATTAAGTAAAGATAGACTTGAAAAAATTAATCAGGAAATCCAGGAATTAAAAGAACTCGAAATTGACATCACCAGCAGATGGGAATATGAAAAGAAACTTCTGCAAAGAATTGGAGATATTTCAGGCGAAATAGATAGAGTTAAATCTGAAATTGAGATAGCTGAAAGTAAAGGAGATCTTGGTAAAGTTGCAGAACTGCGTTACGGAACTTTAAATTCAAAACAACAGCTGCTTGATGAAGCCAAAAAAGAACTCTACAAAATCCCTGAAGATAAACAGTTGCTAAAAGAACAAATTGATGAAGAGATGATTGCAGAAGTAGTTTCCAAATGGACAAATATTCCAATCTCAAAACTGTTGCAAAGTGAGATGCACAAGCTGGTGCAAATGGAATCATTTCTCTCCAGAAGAGTTGTTGGACAGAAGGAAGGAATTGAAGCTGTCTCCAATGCAATCAGACGTTCCCGCAGCGGTATGGCTGACAGCAACAAACCAATTGGCTCATTTCTGTTTCTGGGACCTACCGGTGTAGGCAAAACTGAGTTAGCAAAAACTCTGGCTGATTTCATGTTTGATACAGAAAAGTCGATAATTCGCATTGACATGTCTGAGTATATGGAAAAACACTCAGTCGCAAGGCTGATCGGAGCTCCTCCCGGATATGTTGGTTACGAACAGGGTGGTTATCTGACTGAATCGGTCAGAAGCAGACCATACAGCGTAATCTTGCTGGATGAAATAGAAAAAGCGCATCATGATGTTTTCAATATCCTGCTGCAGATACTGGATGATGGCAGATTAACTGACGGAAAAGGGAGAACCGTAGATTTTAAAAACACAGTCGTAATTATGACATCAAATATCGGGTCTCAACTAATTTACAATTCAGAAAATAAGAATATCGAAGAATTGAGACCTGGGTTGATGGAAATTTTACAACAATATTTTCGTCCTGAATTCCTCAACCGAATTGATGATATAATTGTTTTCCACAGTCTGGATAAAAATCAGATAAAAGAGATCGTTAACATCCAATTGAAATTACTAGATAACAGGGTAAGATCAAAAAATTTATCACTTTACATAACCGATAGAGCAGTAGAGAGAATCGCCGAAAGTGGATTTGACCCTGATTTTGGAGCAAGACCTCTGAAGAGAATTATTCAGAAAGAAATCGAAAATAAACTTGCGTTGAAAATTCTTGCTGGCGAAATTGAGTCGGATAGTGTTATTACTATTGATTGGGACGGCGAGGAATTCTTATTCAGCAACAATAAACCTTAATTCTAAAAGCCACTTGCAAAGTGGCTTTATTTTATGAATTTACGGTCAGTTTGGGCAGCGTAATAGTAAAAGCTGCTCCTTCTCCTATTTTGCTCTTAACTGAAATATCTCCATTGTGTTTTTTTATAAACTCTTTACATAGAATTAGCCCTAAACCTGTACCAATTTCATTAGCCGTACCTTTTGTGGAGAAATGCTGTCCTACTTTGAACAACTTGTTGAGATTTTCTTCATTCATCCCGATACCGTTATCTTTCACAACGATTTCGAAATAGTCATCTTTATCTGAAGCAGCGATTAATATGTTGCCACCATTAGCGGTAAACTTTATGGCATTGGAAACCAGATTCCTTATTATTGCATTAAACATGTTAATATCAGCAGTAATCAGGAAGTCAGATTCTACCGAGATATCCATTGTGATGTCTTTTGCCTTGGCTACATCCCTCAATAATGTAAGGTTATTAATAATACTGTCTCTGATTGAAAATTCTTTCAGAAAGAAATCGATTTTCCCTGTTTGAGTTCTTGCCCATTGTAAAAGATTCTCCAATAATTTATAGAGATTCAGAGCTGATTCATGGATAACAGTAATAGATTCCAACAAATCTTTTTTATCAAAAGAATTCATTCTTAATCTTAATAACTCAGTCAATCCCAGCATAGCCGTGAAAGGATTTTTCAAATCATGTGCAATTATAGAAAAAAAGATATCTTTGGAAGCATTAATTTCCTGAAGATTTTTTTCGGATTCTCTGAGTCTTTTATTTATAGTCTGCAGTTCATCATTTTTTACTTTTAGTTCCCTGCTGAATCTAGCTTTCTGGTACAAAATTACAAAAACTACTGTTACAGACGCCAAGAAAATTATTACAAACATTCGCACCAAATTCAGATAATTTCTATTTTTTATCATTTCAAGATCTTTCAGAGTATTCTCATTTTTTAATTCCTCGATTTCCTTTTCTTTTTTAAGATATTCGTACTGAGTTTCCAGTTCAGCAATTTTTCTATTTTTGTCTTCAGTAAAAAGACTGTCTCTTAAACTATCATATTTAAAATAGTAAGAAAGAGCTTTTCTAAAGTATTCTGCAGAAAGATTTGAATCTTCAGCTTCTCCCATTTTGAAATAAATCTCTGCTAATCCCTTGTTAATATTTGAAATAAGTTCCTTATTATTGGTGTCGGCAGACATTTCTTCAGCTATAGAAAGGTACTCTATGCTTTTTTGAAAATCATTTTTTTTACTGTAAAGACTACCTATATTGATGTGAGAAATTATTAATCCAGTTATGTTGCCTTTCTTCTTTTTCAAGTCCAAAGACATCTCATGATATTTCAAAGCTGAATCGTAATCTCCCATATAATTATAAATCATTCCCATATTGTTGTAAGTAGCAATTGTTTCGTTTTCATCATTTGTTTCCTTACCTATTTCCAAATTTTTCTCACAGTATTCAAGAGCATTCTGGTAATCCTCTTTTTTGAAATAGAGTCCAGCCAGACTATTTAAGGTTTGAGATAAACGTTTTAAGTTGTCGGTTTCCCTGAATATTTTTTCTGCTTTCTTCAGAAAATCAAAAGCATTTTCCAGATTGCCTAATCTACTGTAAATAATACCAATAAAGTTCAGAGCTCTTCCCTTTTCTTCACTGACAGAATACTCTTCTGAAATTTTTAAAGCTGCAGTATGTGAATTCAATGCTTTATCCAGATCATTGTTGAAATAAAAGTAAGTTCCCTTTAAATTAAGCAGGATAGCTTCATAAGTATGCTGTTCATTTTCCCTGGCAATCAACAAAGCTTCTTCAAGAAATTCCAAACCTGTGTTTCCGGGAATTCCTACATGATAATCTGCAAGTTTAGTCAAAATGCTGAGCTTTTTCAGAGAATGTTGATCAGGATATTCCCTATCTAACATTTCAAGTTCGTTTTTTAAACTATCAATAGCAGTATCTGCGGACAAAGCTTTAACTGTAGGAAACCAACTCAATGTGAACAACCAAAACAGGAAAATTCTGAAAAAGCATTTTTTCATGGTTACTAATCTCTCTTTACATTTTTGATAGATGTTTTTTTCTTTGTACTACTTTTGTCAACTTGCCATTTTGGTTTTGTAAACAAATTTGAATGTTTTGAAAATTAGACTAGAGAAAAAAGGGGAACATTATGGATCAACGAATTTTAAAACATGCCGAAGTACTTGTTAAGTATTCTTTGGATTTAAAAGAAAATGAGTCTTTGCTAATAATGACAGAAATACCTTCTCTGCCTTTGGCAAGAGCTTGTTATCTTGAAGCAATTAAAGTCGGAGCACATCCAAGAATCCACATCACAGATAATACATTTTCTGAGATAATGCTGAAAAATGCCAATGAAACTCAGCTTAAAAAAATAATTGAATACGATAGAGTACGGATGCAATCTTTTGATGCCTACCTGACTTTATGGGGAACAGACAATACGCGTTCCATGGCAAATGTTTCAGCAGAGAGAATGAAAATAAGCGCTCAGGGTAGAAAAGAAATAACAAGCATGTTCTATGAAAGATTAGCAAGGGAAGAAACCAGATGGTGCGGAACTCTTCACCCCTGCCAGGCTGACGCGCAAGAGGGAAATATGTCTCTGCAGGATTTCGAAGACTTTGTTTATGAAGCATGCAAACTCAACGAGTCTGATCCGGTAACTTACTGGATGAACATCAAACAACAGCAGGATAAAATTTGCACTTACCTGAACCAAAAGAGCAAAATAAGAATAATCTCAGAAGATACTGATCTTTCCCTGACTGTTTCCGGCAGAAAGTGGATAAACTGCAGCGGCAATGTAAACTTCCCTGATGGTGAGGTTTTTACTGGTCCGGTGGAAGACTCAGTAGAAGGTTATATAAGATTCTCTTTCCCTGCTATTTATCAGAATAAGGAAATAGAAGATGTCCGGTTGTGGTTTGAAAAAGGTAAGGTAGTCAAAGCAACTGCCTCAAAAAATGAGGACTTTTTAAATCAGGTATTGGACACTGATCAGGGAGCCAGATATGTAGGTGAAATTGCGGTCGGAACTAATTACGGAATAACCAGGCTGATAAAAAACATGTTGTTTGATGAGAAAATCGGTGGCACAGTTCATCTTGCGGTAGGCAGATCAATTCCGGAATCTCTGGGGAAAAACGAATCTGTTGTTCACTGGGATATGCTGTGTAACATGAAAAATGGCGGGAAAATTTTTGCAGATGATGAACTAATATACGAAAATGGTAATTTCATTATAGAATTCACTTCTCGTCCCTAAACCCTGTTTGGGAATGAAAACGAAATTTTCTCGTCCCTAAACTATAAGCCGTTCCGTTTATTGCTTCATAAACTGCATGAATGAAAACGAAATTTTCTCGTCCCTAAACTATAAGCCGTTCCGTTTATTGCTTCATAAACTGCATGAATGAAAACGAAATTTTCTCGTCCCTAAACCCTGTTTGGGGACGCTGCTAAAAATCAAATGATCGAACCGGGATTTGAAAGAGAATCTATTTCGTCACCAATCAGGGGATTGGTAACGAGAAAAAATGTCAATCCGGGAGGATTGACCTACATGTCTCGTCCCTAAACCCTGTTTGGGGACGAGGGGGAAGTCACTTCTTGCTTAGTGAGCAGGTTACCTCAAAGAGGAGAAAGCAAAATTAATTATATTTTGACAGCAATATTTGCATAAATTTTATCGTTTGCTGATGGCTGTGTAACATAGACTAAGGAAAGCATTTTATTGAAAGCTGGAGATACCATGAAAAAAGAGATTTATTTGATTACTTTGTTATTATTAACCTTATTTAGCTTCATAAACTTATGGAGCGCTGAAGAGCCTGAAACAAAAAGGATAAAATGGGGAGAAGTACTCGCAGAAGAGTCGGAAATAAAATGGAAGAGATGGGACAGAGTCGTTACGTTCAATAAGGTTGAGTTCTATCACTCAGACTCAGAACCTTTTTCCATTTACCAAGAGAGAAATCAGCTTTTTATTGACACAAGAGAAAAAAATATTTGATGATTTATGAATGGGATGCTACTAAAAGAGGTGCATGGGAAGCTGATAACCATAATGTTAAAATTTATAATTATGAAGGAAAATAATTCTTGATAAAAATATACCAAATATTACAAAAGATTTTTCTCCCTTACCAATTCTTATAAACGATAATGGAGTGATTATTGAACTAAAAGACCCCTCTGTTATTAAACCTGCTGAAACAGAAAACAGAATATTACCACCGGTTGTTTTTTATACAGTGAGATTATACTTAAATAAAGGCAAAGATATTATTGATACAGATATAGTTACTAAAGAAGCCAGAATAATTGCTAATCCTTTCGCTGATAATTTTATTCTTTCTGTTACAAAGCTCAAGATGACTCAGGAGATTTAAGTCCAGTGAGTATTGCAAGAGATTATATGTATAATATTAATCGTGAATTTGATATTTATCTTTATAGCAATGATGGTACCCTCCTAAAGCATATTATTCCACATCCTGATTATAAAGTGGGGGGGGGGGAATTCATTAATGCTACGACTTTTAGAATGATTGGATCTTTACATAAAGGAT
>JAQVBK010000114.1 GCA_028690365.1 Candidatus Cloacimonadota bacterium | reverse complement strand
CTGCGATCTCTGCATAAAAGTCTCCGACATGGCAAAACACAATAAAATGGCTTCTGCAAGTGGAATGTGTCTGGTTTATCTGGATTGCATTTCAAGAAATAAGGGTGATAAAATAACTATCGTTGCTGCTTTCACTGATGGCGACACAAATGATCTGTCAGTTGGCAGGAATGCTATTTTCTACGACAATAAAGGTTTAGATTGGGATGCTACAGTTGTAAAAATTATTGAAAACCCAATCAGTATCCGACAAGCTTTCTGGTCTCCTTACCGTAAAATTGCAAGTCTTATTTCTAAACAGGTAGAAAAGTTTGCTTCTTCACAAGATTCTAAGGTAAATACAGCTTCATCATCAGGAATAGATAACGTAACCAAGAAAGCAGATGGTGGAGTAAATCAAACAAAGGCTGCTCCCTTTGATATAGCAAAATTCGCCGGAATCTTTGCTGCAATCGGACTTGCAATTGGTGCAATTGGTTCTGTTCTCGTTTCAATTTTATCTGGATTTCTTTCTCTGGTATGGTGGAAGATCCCTCTGGTAATTCTGGGTATAATATTAATTATTTCCTGCCCATCAATGATCCTCGCCTGGCTAAAACTTAGAAAAAGGAATTTAGCTCACATTTTGGATGCTAACGGATGGGCAATAAATGCCAAAGCAATTGTGAATATCCCATTTGGAGTAACTTTAACACATTTACCCCGAATTCCCAAAGATTCAAAATTAGATCGTCGTGACCCCTTCCGTAAAAAAGGAAATCCACTTGTAATGGGTATATTTATTCTCTCATTGCTGATATTGATTGCAGTTCTTTGGTACTGTGGTTATTTCCAAAGGTTTCTTTGCTTTTAAAGCTTTTTAACAAATAACCTACGGGTTTGGACTTGATACGAATCTATTATCTGAAAATGAATATTTTAAAAAGATGTTTCAACATTTTTTCGTTATTAAAAAATGCTTTCAATTCATTTTTTTTTAAAAGATTAGCATTGTATCAATATTTAAGCCCTTGACATAAAAAATTGATTCCTGTATTTGTCATAACATACAAACACAGGAGGGAAAATTATGTTTGAGAAAGAAAAATTGATTGAGTTGGCTGTTACCTATGGTGTAGTATTGGCAAAGGCTCTACTAATATTAATTTTAGGTTTAATCCTAATAAAAATATTGGTTAAAATAGTTAAAAAAAGTGTTAATAGAACAGAACCAACACTTGGCTCATTTATTTCCTCATTATTAAATATTGGGTTGAAAATTACACTTTTTATAACTGTTCTTTCTTTTGCAGGTGTAAAAATGACATCATTGGTAGCCCTGCTAGGTGCCGCCGGTTTAGCAGTAGGTCTGGCATTACAAGGCAGTTTGTCAAATTTTGCTGCCGGAATTCTCATCATGTTTTTCAAACCATTTCGAATTGGGAATTTTATAGACATGAATGGAGTAATGGGAACTGTAAACGAAATTCAGATATTTCACACTATACTTAAAACCCCCGATAACAAAGTAATTATCATACCAAACTCACAGTTAACGAGTAATTCAGTTACCAATTTCACTAAAGAACCAAATCGCCGTGTGGATTTGAAATTTGGAGTACATTATAATTCGGACACTGACAAAGTTAGAGAAATTATTCTTGGCGTTATTAAGAAACACGATAAAGTTCTAAGTGATCCGGAACCTTTTGTCAGATTAAGTGAACTGGCAGACAGTTCTCTAAATTTTACGGTAAGGGTTTGGACTAATATTGATAATTATTGGGATGTTTACTTTGATTTGATCGAACAGGTTAAGAAAGCTTTTGATGCCAATGGAATTGTAATCCCTTACCCACAAAGAGATGTATATTTATATCAAACCACAAAATAAGGAGGATACAAATGAAAAAAATCGTTGTAGCTGTTGTGTTGTGTGCACTGCTAGGTGTACTCTGGGGTGAGTCATGGGAAATTAAAGCTGATATGAGTCTTCTGTTCAATCAGAATGCTTATTCTGACAACTGGGATGGAACAGAATCAGGTTCAATCAACTGGACTATGAATTTTAACGGATTAGCCCAGAAACAACTTACACCAATCATGCACAACAAGAACACTCTGAAACTTGCTTTCGGACAAACTCACAGTCAGGATAAGGAAACTAAAGACTGGGCAAGACCAGAAAAATCTACTGACCTGATTGATTTCGAATCGATGTTGAGATTCACTCTTGGTTCTTATGTTGACCCATTTGCTGCTTTCAGATGGGAGAGTCAATTCTATGACAACTCAGTTCCCGGTGATACAAAGATTATTAACCCAATGACATTTACAGAAAGTTTTGGTATTGCAAAAATTTTCAAACAAGCAAGTTGGGAACTTTCCACCAGACTGGGTGCTGCTTTTAAGCAATTTGATGACACTAGAGAAGATGGATTTATTGATAAAAATGATGGTGGTATCGAATTTGTTGGCGAATACAGGACAGCAATCCTTGATAATCAGGTCTCTTTCTTAAGCAAACTTATTCTTTATAAAGCTTTGTATAACTCCAATTCTGATGATTTGGAAGGTACAGAAGAAGAGGATTATTGGAAAGAAACTGATGTAACCTGGGAGAATGTATTTTCAACCAATATTGCTAAATATTTAACAGTAAATCTTACCACAAAACTTATTTACGATAAGGAAACCAGTCTCAAAGGTCAGTTCAAAGAAACTCTTTCACTTGGTTTGACTTATCAATTGTTCTAAATAGCAATAAGCCTGCTTCGGCAGGCTTTTTCTATACTATTTACTATCTTTATCTTTCTATTTTTCAATAAGTTTAGATTCTTTTTACAACCCCTCAAAAAATCATTTGACACGAAAAACCCTTTTCTAAATTGTGTCCCAGTATTTTCAAGATAATGCATAGGAGTTATAAATGTTTATATTACTGATGGTTTTACATGTGATTATTTCAATAGCATTAGTTGTAATTATCCTTGCTCAGACAAGCAAAGGTGATGCAGTTGGCGGCATGCTTGGTGGAGTAGCAACATCAACATTTGGCTCTCAGGGAGCATCTGAGTTTCTCCGCAAATGGACAAAAATTCTTGCTACTGTCTGGATGGCAATGACTCTGATTATTGCTCTTTCGATAAATACTGCAAAAGTTAAAAAGAGCAGTGTTATGGAGTCAATTAAAGAACAAACTAGCACACAGACATCTCAAACTGTTCCGGTAAGCGATCTAAATCAAGTTGAGGGAACTGAAAACGTAATCCCTACAGAGAAACCTGCAGAGACTACCGAGCCAGTTCAGGAAACTGAATCTACTAAATAAAAAAGCAGAAGTGGTGAAATTGGCAGACACGCAAGACTAAGGATCTTGTGCTCACATCGGGTATGCGGGTTCGAGTCCCGCCTTCTGCACCAATAATAGAAGCATCCAATAGGATGCTTTTTTTGTTTATATCTCAATTTATTCCCAATATAACATCACTTGACAAAATATTATTAAAAATACGAATAGCTTCATGAAAAAGATAATTATATTATTGTTTCTTTGGCAAGTGAGTTTGGTTGCAATTCAATACGAAACAGCATCACTGAAGAGTTTTATCTACGATTCAGCACCGGATTGTGAGTATGACAATTTTCAAAGTCATGTTGTTGAAGGTGAAAACGCAACGAACAATCTTTATGCTCCTTTTGATCGACAGTTGCGAGGTTTTGGAAATTTCTTTATGGTTTCTCCTGATTCACTGTCAGGTCAGATAATACTTGAAAAATGGCAATTTATTGTAACTTCTTTTATAAATGGTGATTTCCAGTCTGCTGAAAGACAACTGCTTGCTTCAAATATCCCCTATTCAATTGTAGAGTTCTATGATATTGATACTGCAAGAACATATTATATGCTCAGAGAAAACCTAAATCTCAATTACTACGATGATAATAATACACCTGATTACCCTAATGATGATGAATCAGGTTCTTTTGACTATGGTTGGGGACTTTTTTTAATGAATCAAAATTCAATGAATCCATTAATTGTCCATTCTGTTCACCCCTGCGACGATTTCATAACCTTGCCTATCTGCGTAAAAGCTTTCCAAGATTGGGATGCCAGATATTTAATGTTTTCTTCTTCAGGTAGAGGTGTACTGGGCTTTAATAACGATACTTCTTTATCAGATCCTTCCCGAAACTCAGATCATCCGTTTAATTCATTTTATAAACAGGCTTGTTTAGAAATACGAAGCTTTGCCGAAAGAGAACTTGTTTTTCAGCTTCACAGCTTTGACAGAAGAACAATAAATTTTCCTGCTTGTTTAATTTCAGCAAATTACCATGGCGATAACACTTCTGATTTGCCTATTAGAGATCACTCCTCGAATATGTTAGACATTATTAATTTGACAGATTATATCGTTTTCCCGGAAAATACGGTAGGGACTCACAGCCAGATAACAATCAATGAATATTACGCAGTCAATTATTCATCTGAGTATGATTTTTATTACCATCACGCTGACTCATTGATTGTAGTTAAACACATAGTAAGTCTCTCTGGCGTTGACTCTCCTCAAATGAATTTTACAGCTGAATCAAATTTCTATGATGTCACTGAGCAGTACGTCCATGTAGAATTTCATGAGTTACCAAATCAGTATGGAGACTCAAATGAAAATTATCTTGTATTCTACGGTTATAACCCTAACACTGGAAATTTTGACTTCAATAATCTTTTTACAAAAGCTTTACACTTCTATACACCTTTCATTGATGCTGTAACAGCTGCACTTACCCATTATTATTCTCTGAATGACGAGCAAACTCCCTTACCTGTAGACAACCTTAGACTAGAAACATACGGCAGCCAGCAGAAGTTATGTTGGAATAAAACAGACTCCTTCGATTTTTACAGCTATGAGATCACACTGACATCTTCTGAAACCGGAGAAATACGCTATTTCTTTGACAGACAGAATTCTAAGAAACTCGCCTGTGCCTCTCAAGAGTTTATAGTATTTGATGATGTCAATCTCGGGGAAAGGTTTGATGCAGCTATAAGATGCAAAGACTATCACAATAATTATTCTTCCACAGCAACATGTAGTTTCTTTTTGGGACCAATTGAAGTGTCTGATTTTAAAGCAGTAGGTTTGGATAATGAGGTGTTTTTAGAATGGAATACTGGTCAGTGTACAGATCAATTAACCTTTTTATTAGAAAGAAGACAAGAGAATGACCCGTCAGTTGAAACTATTTTCCAGACAACTACCCAGCCTAATCAGTCATATACCTTTCATGATGTAGATGTGGAAAATTCAATTCAATACAATTATAATCTGGAGATTGTTTACCCAAGTGGTTACCATGTAACTCTGCGTTCGGCATCCGTAAAACCAGAAAGATTATTTTCTCTGGGCATAGAAAATTCTTTACAGACAAATAAACTTATTTTCAGTTCTAACCTGTTTGCCACAGATGGTTTTGATGAAGGATATGATATTGAAATTGATGAATCTGAAGATGATCAGCTGAAAACAGCTTTTGTATTGTCGGATGATGAAAATGTTCTACTATTACGCGACATTAAAGATATTATTGATATGACACTCGAGTCTAAAAATTGGCAAATAAGAATCTACTCAGATACTCCTTATCCTGTAATAATTTCTATTCCAGATGATATTAGAAATCAGAATGAAATTGATTTCATTCTTTTTGATCGCCAAACACATTCTTACACTGATCTGCTTTGTCAGAACTACTCATTTGTTCCTCAGGGTGAACACTTCTTCGATTTGATTGTTGGAAAATCTACCCCCGGTGTGTTTGATTTTAATACAGATAAATACATCTACACCAGCGATAACCATATTGTTCTGAGTTGGAAACTTGCTAATCAGTTCGTAATCAATTCTCAGATTTTACAGATGAATGTCAATAACTTCACTTTCTTCGATGTTTGGCATCCACCGGTATCATATCAAAATTCCTTCAGTTACTCAATTCCTGAAGCAATAATCTCTCAGGAAAGCCGTTTTAGAATCACACTAAATACAGATTCTCACGGAATTTTATATTTTGAAGCTCAACATCCGGTATTAATTTTACCATCGACAAATAGTATCATATTAGAAAATGGTTGGTCAATTGTAGCTAATCCTTTTGAAGAATCAATTGCTGTTCCTCAAGATGAAGCTGAAATCCTTTTCTGGAACAATTCAGTTTTTGAAGAATGTAATTCTCTTCTTCCCGGAAAAGCTATGTTAGTTAATGCACCCGATGGATTGGAAATCAGCTCTGAACAAAATCCCACAAGTCAGGAAATGATATTTCCACTGCACACTGGCTGGAATATTATCCCGAATCCTCACTACTTTGCTTATAAGATTGAAGATATCAAAATAGTCAATTACAATAATGAAATGAGTTTTCGGGAAGCAGTAATTAGTAATCTTGTGACACACTCAGTTTACTTCTATCACAATGGCTACGTTATTGCAAACGAGATAGGAATTGCTGAGTCATTTTTTATCTATTCTCATTGCGATGATATTTCTCTTAAATTAGCTCCCTTTCAATCAGGGGAATCAACTGATACCCCGGATTTCTTTGCTAAGTTTTGTCTAACTACATGTTTTGAAAATCTGCAGTCAGACAATTTGATTCTTTATCTGAAAGAATCAGCATCAATTGATTTTAATCAATTCCTGGACACAATTGAGCCGCCTTTACTGCCGGTAAGTAGTCCGGTAAGTTTTTACACTACCAAGCAAAATGATTCTACTTCAATTCACCTTAATGAAGATTTTCGTCCATACTCTCAGCTTTTTTCACAATCTTTCCCTTTTCAAATTTCGCTACCAGACTCAGGTCATACCACTATCAGCTTAAATGAATGTGATTCTGAAATTGATCTGCACTGTTATATTCAAATAGGAGATGAGTTTGCCGAGATCTCGGCTGATAATGATTTTGGATTTGAGGGTAATGGAGTTGTTGATGGTATTTTTATGATAACTACTGAAGCTGTGGGAAATGTTTCAGAATTTATCAATCCTAAAAAACTAAGAAACTATCCGAATCCTTTCAGAGCAGGAGATAACGAACGCAGTTCCGGAACTGTAATAAATTTCTCTATTCCATCTGAGGGAAAAGTAGAACTGAATATCTATAATCTGTTAGGTCAGAATGTTAAGTACCTGGTTGATCACAGACTTGGTATGGGAGACCATGAAATTTTCTGGTCAGGATGCAACAATCAAGGTAAAAAAGTAGCTTCAGGAATCTATTTTTATACACTTTCACTTAATGGGAGAAGGTTAGCTGCCAATAAAATGCTTCTACTTAAATAGTGATCAGCCACTTATTGAGGTGCTTCAACCTATCACTTTCAATTTAACGCATCAAACATTCATTAATCCAATTCTTCTTATCTCGATCTCATAGTATCAAGTTCACTCTCAATAGTTTGTTTTTGAATTTTAAAATCTTCAAGTTTCTGATTCTTCAGCTCAGTAGCACCAATCATTTTCAGGTTCTTAGGATTAATCCATTTACCTTTTTTCATCAAACCAAAATGAAGATGAGGTCCGGTAGAATAACCTGTTGTTCCTACTGTACCGATTTTTGTTCCCTTTCGTACTGTTGTTCCTTTTTTTACGAATATCTGATGTAAATGAGCATATTGTGTAACCATGTCATCATGTCTGATCCGCACTTCTTTGCCATATCCTCCATTCACTCCAGACGAAACAACTTTTCCATTAGCAACTGCATAAACAGGTGTACCGGTTTTACCGCGATAGTCGATTCCCTGATGAAATTTCCACTTTCCGGAAATTGGATGTATTCTGTTACCAAAACCTGAAGAAACGTGCATATAATCGAGAGGAGTTCTTACTGCTCCTGTTACAAGTGCTTTTCCTTCAGGAGTATACATCCCGTTTAAAGCAGAATCATCCTTCTCATCATAGAATCTGAAAGCTTCTTTTTTCTTTACTTTCTTTCCTTCGTAAGATGCATAAAGAATTACAGCCTGAGGAAGCAATTTTCCCTGATAATACTTTTCTTCAATATACACTTCAAAGAGATCCCCTTCTCTGGCATCGGTTTCAAAACTGATTGCTGATTCAAGAGGTTTAATTATCTGTTGTCTAATGTGTGTTTCAAAACCCAACTCTATCAGTGAAGCATTCAGAGACTTTGTCACTGTTCCCTGAACAACCCGACGTTTTGTTTCAAAAGGAAGTATATCCAGTTTATAATTCAATGAATCACCATAGTTTTTTAAAATATGTGAAGTAATTACATCCGGTTGATAGATAAGTTCATCTAGTATTTTTCTTGTAATAGTCTTAACTACAATAGAATCTCTAACCTGTACTGTATCAATAATAGTTTCCTCTCTGAATTTACTTTTTACAATGTCACCGATCTGTAAGGAAGTAAAATCAACATATTCTCCCATGAATTTAGTGAACCTGGCAATTTCTGTATTACTGATTCCCATATCAGTCAGGAGCTGGTAAATACTTCCGCCTTTTGGTATTTTCATTACGATATATTCAGGTTCTATAACTTCAGGCAGTTTAGTTTCTTGATTTACGATTTCTTCCCCTTCAATATCGTAATCAGTTTTTCCGGTGAAATAGCCTACTATCAAAATGATAGCAGCTATAGCATTCATTACATAAAATATTGTTTTAAATTTCCTGGTTGTTTGCATTAATCTACCTCATTTCGTCTTCATAAAGACTTCTATTTAAATTTTCGTTTATTTTTTTAGCCAGTTTAAATCCAATCCCCTTTATTGTGGTCAAATCTTCAATGCTAGCTTTTCGAATATTCTCAACTGAGCCCAGTTCTTTCAGAAGCAGAAATTTTTTAGCTTCACTTAATCCGTTGATATTATCAAGTTCACTAAAAAGTGTTCGTTTATTTCTCCGTATGCGGTGGAAACTGATAGCAAATCTATGTGCTTCATCTCTGAGATGAACCAGCATCTTCAAACCGGATGAACTTCTCGCCAGCATTATTGATTCAGATAAACCGGGTATAAAAACTTCTTCAACTCTCTTTGCCAGAGAAATCAATTCGATGTTCTCAATACTCAATTCCATGAAGACTTTCCGTGCAATGTTAAGTTGTCCTTTACCACCATCAATAACCATCAGATCAGGAGTCAGCTCTTCCCCACTTTTAACTCTCTTCAGGTATCTGGTTATAACTTCGTACATGCTGGCAAAATCATCAGGGCTGTTTACATCTTTCACGATGAATCGCCGGTAGTTCTTCTTCTTCGGTTTACCATTTTCAAAAAAAACCATTGAGGCAACAGTATCTGTTCCCTGAATATTTGAAATGTCAAAACAGACCACATTTCTGGGGAGCTTTGACAAATTTAATCTTTCCTTAAGATCTTTAACCGGAAAGATACTTTTTTCCTTCTGTCGCAGATATTTAAGCTTTTCGTTCTCTACCAGATTGAAAGCATTCTCTTTAGCCAGTGCAATCAGTTTAGAGAGATCACCTTTTTGTGGAATCACAAGTTTATTTTTCAGCCAGATGTTTATTTCTTCGTAATTATCCGGCACAATCTGACAGATTATTCTGAAAGGAAGATTTTCCGCAACTTCCTCATTGTCTGAGTTGTTTTTTTCAACATAGTACTGTTTTAAAAAGGCTTCTATCAATTCTGCTTCTGTGGAATTCTCAACATTATCCAGTTTGTAGACTTCTCTATTTAGCAATTTACCGGACAATATCTTCAATACAGTTACCGCAGCAAGATTTTCAACCCGATAAAATCCTATCACATCGCGGCTTTTACCATCAGAGAAATAAATATTCTGATTCTGATGGAGTTTTTCGATATTATTGATTCTGTCTCTAATCAAAGCTGCTTCTTCAAATTTCATTTTTTCAGCCAACTCATTCATTTGTTTGTGCAGTTCATCCAGAACCAGTTGATCTTTCCCTTGTAGAAAGTTCAATACTTGATGTACAATAACTTTATAATCTTCTTTTCCAATATTTGCTA
>JAQVBK010000113.1 GCA_028690365.1 Candidatus Cloacimonadota bacterium | reverse complement strand
CATGGGAAATCTCCTTTTTATTTTTATAATGATTAGTGAAGATTGGGGGAGGTTTCCCATTTAAATATAACCATTATATTTTTCAAGTAATTAATTGATGAAAAAGAAATATACATGTTACAAAACGAAAAGTAATCAAAGGAGGAATAATGATTACAACCAAAGAATTGTATCAAAGAGCAATTCAAAATGAGATTGTGGCTCGAAACCTTTACAAGTACCTTGAAAATGCTTCAACAGCAGGAGAAATTCAAAACAAATACGCACAGTTAGCTGCTTTTGAAGATGGTCACAAAAACAAACTTTTCAATCTACTCAACAGAGATTTTCCAGGAGTAGAAGTTGAAGTAAAAGATAATTTAATGCCTGAACTGATAAAATCTTTTAAAGTAGCAGATGATATAAAAGAGGCAATAAAATTAGCAATTGAGCTGGAAATAGACGCCAGAAATTTCTATGTAGAAATGGCAAAAGATACCAGCTCTGAGGAGAACAGAAAACTGCTCCTGACTTTCGCAAATGAAGAAGCTGAGCATAAGGAATTTCTCGAAACTGAACTTCTTCAACTTCAGGGACTCTACACCTGGTATGATTACAGCGAATTAACCGGTTTGATGGAAGATTAAGACATGGAATATCCCTCGTTGGATTCAGTAGGCGTAACTCTCACTCAACCTTTGGATTATATCAAAGAAAAAGGTTTTGAGTTAATGCCACATTTGATTGCAACTTTCTTTGTAATTCTACTTTTGTGGTTAGCACTCAGAATATCAATATCACTGGTCAACCGCAATACAACGAATCAACGAAAAAGATATCTTTGGAACAAAAATCTTCATTACTCAGCGGTCATAATTGGAATTATTCTCATAGCCAATACCTGGTCAAATGCCTTTAAATCACTTACCACTTTCTTAGGGATACTTTCTGCAGGTATTCTTGTTGCATTGAAAGATCCCATAGTAAGTATTGCCGGATGGCTTTTCATAATATTCAGGAAACCCTTTGAAGTCGGTGAAAGAATCCAGATCGGTAACAACAAAGGTGACGTTATCGACATCAGACCTTTTATGTTCACAATTCTTGAAGTCGGAAATTGGATTGATGCAGAACAAAGTACCGGCAGAATGATTAATATTCCCAATGGGTTGGTATTCAGCCAAACTATTGCTAATTATGACAGAGGATTTGAGTTTATCTGGAATGAAATTGCGGTTTTGCTTACTTTCGAGAGTGACTGGAAGAAAGCAAAAAAAATTTTGGAAGAAATTATCAATGATTTTTCAAAAGAAAAAGAATATGACGTAGAAAAACAAATCAAAAACGCCAGCAAAAAATTTCTCATTGTCTATCATAATTTAACCCCTATTGTTTACACTAATGTCAAAGACTCCGGTATAGAACTCACGATAAGATACTTGTGTCGTTCTCGAAAACTGACGTGGTTCACAACACATTATCTGGGAATTGATTCTGGATGCTTTTGACAAACATGCTGACATTGATTTTGCTTATCCCACCATAAGATATTACAATATTAACAACGAAATAAAAAAGAGAGATTATGAATAACTTAGATTTAAAAGGTGCGATTTTTGATCTGGACGGCACTTTATTGAACACTTTGGAGGATTTAGCTGATTCAATCAACTATTCATTAGCAAAAAATGGATTCCAAACCCACGAATTATCTGAATTCCCATACTTCGTAGGAGAAGGCATAGTCAAGCTTGTTAGCCGAACCCTTCCCGAAGAAAAACGTTCCGATGTCATAATCAGACGTATCCTAAAAGATCTTGAAGAACACTATGGACGTAATTGGGCTAACAAAACAAAGCCGTATGACGGTATTATTGAATTGGTAGAATACCTCAGAAACAATCAGATAAAACTTGCCGTATTATCTAACAAACCCCATGATTTTGCAGTAATCATGACTAACTACTTTTTTAAAAAGGATGATTTTGAATTAGTTCACGGAGAATCTGAGCTACACCCGACCAAGCCTGATCCTTCTTTGGCAAATACTATAGCAAATCATTTTGGAATTGACAAAACTTCCTGTGTATTCATAGGGGACACAAACATTGATATTCTGACAGCCAAAGCAGCCGGAATGTTCTCTATAGGAGCAGGATGGGGTTTTAGAGGTAAAGATGAATTAATACGTTTTGGAGCAGATGTTGTTGTTGATTCACCTTTCGAAGTATTAGAATTCTTTAAAAAAAATAAAAATTAATCGGAGGATACTATGAGAATTTCAATTTTAACGCTATTATTGGTACTATTGCTATCTGTTTCTTTGTTTGCAGAACACAAAGTAGCAATTCTGGATTTTGAAGCTTTGAGTCGTGAAGCAGGTTATTTGGCAACACAGTCTATGAGACCAAAATTTTTTGACCCTGTTTTTGAAGGAGAAAATAATCTGATTTTGATAAATGCTAAAGATATCAAAAAAGCTTTGAAAGGAATAGATTTAAAAACCTGCGGAATCGAAGGATACGCAAAAATCTCTGAAGATTTGGGAGCAGACATTATAGTCTGGGGTACGGTTGCATTTGAAAATCCCAACTATAAGGTTGATCTCAGACTTTTCATGAATCAATCGAAGAAGATATCAACTCATTCTTTCTCATCAAGAAAATCCAGAAATGATTCCCAGGAAGATTTCAAGAAGAATATGATTCCCAAAATAACGGATTTACTTGCTTCTCTTGAACAAGATTATCAGCTTGGGCTTCAACATTATGCAGGTCAAAACTTCACAGCAGCCAAAGAAGCGTTTCTCAGAGCTTTGCGTATAACCCCCGACAAAGTAGAAATTTATCAATACATTGCCACAATAAATTATGCAGAACGAAATTTCGCAGAAGCTGAATCTTACGCATTGCAGGGTTTGAAAATAGACCCTAACAATACGGGCATACTCCTTCTGCTTGCTCAATCTCTCAGAAGACAGGGAAGAAATGAAGAAGCTTTGGAAAAATTTCAAGAATTGAATGAGAATGAAGAAAAGCCCGAATTATATTTTTACATCGCAGAAATCCACAAAGAGAATTATGATAACAATGAATCAGTCGAAGCCTTGAATTCTGCACTTGAGCTGAATCCTGATTACAACACAGCCAGAGAAATGCTTGTAGATATTCTTTATGAAGAAGAGGAATTCGAAGATGCAATTCCGCATCTAGAATTTCTGAGTGATAAATTCCCTGAAAACGAATCTTTCCAAAGAAGACTGACTACTGCCTATTTAAGAACCAAGAGATTAGATTTGGCAATCACCAATTACAAACAACAAATAGAAAAAGAACCAAAAAACGAAACTCTTTATCTCAGACTGGCAAAATCATACAGAATGAATTCTAACGTTCCCGAAACAATAGCTACTCTACTTAAACTCATTGAAATAAATCCAGAACAGATTGAAGCAATAAATCTTCTTGCAGATTCCTATCTAGCTGCAAAGGATTACAAAAATTCAGAAAAATATGCTAAAATGTCAATTGCAAAAAAACCTGAGTTTTTTGATCCATACATGATTCTTTCAAGAATTAGTCAGATTAAGGGATATGCTAAATACGAAGAATACCTGAAAAAAGATGAAGAAGGTGCTAATCTCTATGGCGAAGAGAAAAATAAGAACATTGATGAAAGAGATCAGATTAAAGCTGAAGCCTATAATCTTTTTGTAGAATCAGAGAAATATCTTCTCGACGCAGAGAAAAGAATAGGAAATAATCCTTCTTTAGAAATTGAAATCAAGAATGAGAAACAAAAAATCTCTGCATTGAAGAAGCAAACTGAGAAAACATTCTTTGAGTAAAGTGGAGCCATTGTGCAGAAAAGAAGCAGAATAAGATTTTCACCGACAGAGGATGCTTTGGTCTATGTATATTTTCCTCTTAAGGATGAAATTATAGAAAAGAAAGGACTTCTTTTTGATGAATCTGCTAATGGATGTTCCGTAATAATGTTGAGAAATAAAACTCTGACTATAGGTCAGGATGTTCTTATAAAAGTAGGAGATCTGGCTCATCTGGAAGCGCAGGTGAGATGGATCAAAGAGGTTCATGACAATACTTTTTTGATTGGTTTTATGTACCATGAGAAAATATAACCAACTGAGAGGTTAAAATGAAAGTTACCAGTTATGAAAATGTAACTCTGGAAAATGTTGCAATTGAAGGAGCAGTAAACACAAAAATTCGTTGGCTTATATCCCAAAAAGATGGTGCTCCAAACTTTGCATTAAGGATGTTTGAGGTTGAAGAAGGTGGAAATACACCCTTTCATTCACACGATTATGAACATGAAGTTTTTGTTTTGCAAGGTGAGGGTGTTTTTGTTTTTGAAGACAAAGAACATCCATTCAAGAAATGGGATGTTATCTATGTAGACCCCGGCAAAGAACATCAATTTAGAAACACCGGAAAAGAAAAAATGGTATTCTTATGTATTATTCCACATCAACCAGCTCAACGAGTAAAGAAGAATATTAATCCCTTTGCCAGTGGTACTGTAAATAATTGTTAATAGGAGGAAAAGTGAATAAAGACTTAAAAAAATTATTTAGGGATCTTGTAGAAGCTCCCAGTCCATCAGGGTTCGAGCAGCCTGCTCAAAAGATATTTGCTGATTTTGTTAGAAAATATGTACCCGCTGAAGATGTCAATACTGATGTACACGGTAACGTTATTGCCCTGAGAAAGGGAAAAGGCAACATCAGACTAATGATTAGCGGACACGCAGACGAAATTGGACTGATGGTTACTTATATCGATGATAACGGCTATTTATATTTTGCTCCCATTGGAGGAGTAGATCCGGCAATTCTGCCCGGTATCAGAGTAGATATCCATCATGAAGGCAAAGTAGTTAGAGGAGTAGTTGGAAGAAAAGCTAT
The DNA here is from genome assembly GCA_028690365.1 of Candidatus Cloacimonadota bacterium. Lineage (GTDB taxonomy): Bacteria > Cloacimonadota > Cloacimonadia > Cloacimonadales > JAQVBK01 > JAQVBK01. The sequence goes on along the minus strand of JAQVBK010000113.1, from coordinate 5,237 downwards.
CCACATGATGACTTCAGATGAAATGAGTAAAGCTCCGAAAATTGAGAATCTGTGGATTGATATAGCTGCCAAAAACAAAAAAGATGCTCAAAAACGAGTAGCAATCGGTGATGTGATAACCTTCTCTGCTGGTATGGAAATACTGAATGGAGATATTATTACTACAAAAGCTTCTGATAACAAAGCAGGAGTTTTTGTAGCTGCTGCAACTCTGCATTATCTGGATAAGGAAAAAATTGATGCAAATGTCTATGCCGTGTCTTCCGTACAGGAGGAAATCGGTTTACGTGGAGCCAAAACCAGTGCTTACGGAATCGATCCGCACGTTGGAATAGCAGTTGATGTAACTTTTGCAACTGATTATCCAGATACAGATAAGAAGAAATTTGGAGAAGTATTCCTGGAAAAAGGTCCAGTTCTTGCAATTGGAGCTAATATCAACAGTAAGGTACTGACTATGCTTAAGCAAGCAGCAAAAAACAAGAAAATTGATGTTCAATTCGATGCTGCTCCCAGAGCAACCGGCACTGACGCCAATGCAATTCAGATAAACAGATCAGGCGTTGCAACCGGTCTTGTCAGTATTCCAAACAGATACATGCATACTCCCAGCGAGATAATTTCTTTGAAAGACCTTGATGAAGCTGCAGTATTATTGGCTGAATTTGCCAGATTACTGAACGATTCTTCTGATTTTATTCCATCAATCTAGATATAAAAATTGCCCTTACTTTTGTAAGGGCTTTTTAATAGATTATTATTTCCCTGCAGACTTCATAATCCTGCAGTTTTTATTTCAACAACATCACTTTCCCGGTTTTCTCCAGAGTTCCGGCTTTTATTCTATAGAAATACATTCCTGAGCTGACACTTCTATCGTTGCTGTCTTTACCGTTCCATAAAACATAATTAGGACCAGATATTTGCTTCTCGCGGATAAGATTAGTTACTTTCTGCCCTTTTAGATTGTAGATATCGATAGTAATATCTGATTCTGCCGGGAGTGTATAGCTGATAGTCAAATTAGGGTTAAAGGGGTTAGGGTAAGCGTTTACAGAAAATTCTGCAACAGGAAGAACAATATTGTCATCAGTGTTGACAAAGTCGGAAATGTCGATTTTTTGGAGGTAGTAGTTTGTTTCAACATATTCATTTTGATGTTGGAATTCAACTCTAAAGAAAACATAAATGTCATTGCCAACAACGAATGAGTTTTCGTAAACTTGTCTGCCATTCAAGTTTGACAACACATTTTCATTTTCAATAATTTCACCGGTTTTGCTCAGAATTGTATATTTGAGGATCATGTCATTGTAATCCGTTTTGAAAATAATAAACGCATTGCCAAGATCACGAATACGGATTGAACCATTGTACCCTGATATTAGAATGCTTGCTACGAGGTTTTTATTGTGATCATACTGATAAAATCGATGCTCATTGTCAATATTTGCGATAACATAAATAAAATTTTCATCATTACTGATATGAGTTATCTCGTTACTGTTAACGTATAGCGGTTCCTCCCACAAGCAGTTGAGGTTTTGATCAAGAGCAATTATTTCATCTGTACTGAAGAAATAGAGAGTGTTAATTGATTGGGTAAGATTATGATATTCGTAATCTACCGAGAGTTGTTTAACTTGGCAATTTCCTTCTGCATCAAAACAATACAGACTATGTATGAGAGAATCAGATTCATGTGTTAAAATGAAATTCTGATGAGAAATCCTGTAATGGGTATTTTCAATTATAATAGGATTCTCCCAGGCAAAACCGTTTTCGCCAATTTTGTTAATCATTAACTTGTTGTTCAAACCGGTTTCTATGTCTTGATAATGAATCAAACAGTAAACTTCATCCTGATAAACTGTAAATTTATGCCCGTAAATACATAAAGGAGGGTTTTCGAAGAGAGGGAAAGAGCTGATTGGATTGAAGTCAGTATCATAAACTGTTATAAAGTTGTTCTGACTATATGACTCATAATCATAACTTATTGTATAATTGAACTGATTGTGATGAATCAAATCCCTTATGTAAAGTTCGTCTGTACTGGTTATGGCGATTTCTCCTTCTGTCGGGAAACTAACTTCTCCATTAAAACTAATAAAATTCCGGCAGATATTGCCTGAATCATAATATGGACGCCAAAACATACTCAATCCCTGTTCGTTCTGATATTGAGCTGTTTGAGAAATTGTATCAAGTGATTTAGTTATCAAATGAGTGCCTGAGGGAGAACCGTCTGTATTATAGACAGTACTGTAGAGTCCTTTCACATTATTAACTGATAATTTGCTGATTATAGTTATATGATTCTCGTTCTTTTCTAAAACTCTCGGTCTCTGAAGTGGGTTCTGGGTGACAATCAAAGGCTCTTCTATGTTAATGCCCTGTTCGTTAATATCATATATATGATATGTATAATTTTCATAATCACCTGAAATATTAATGACGAGATCAGACTCAACAACTATATTAGAATATGGAAAAACATAAGAGTTATAATCTGTGACATTTCCGTATTCGTTTATCTTAGCCAAATAGAATTCATTATCAGACCGGGAAGTGAGAAATAGTTCATCATCAACCATAACAAATTGCGGGTTATATTCAAAAGACTCTTCGAACAAAGGATCATCATTCAGCAGATTACCTTCCTGATCTATCGTTTGAATGTATGTAGAAGTATAAGACGCTTTCCACGCCAGGAAAAGGGTATCATTGAAAACTGTAATCGCAGATCCATTCCAAAAACTATATACTTCACCAATGAATAAAGGTTGATCCCAGCCTGACTCACCATTTATCAGAATTTTTTGTAGATAACAGTAACCATTTTCAGGATAAAAAAAGTACAGACTGTTTTCTAATGTGACAGCTTTGTAACTGTTCAGTGTCAATTCATAAGGCGTATACCACTCCAATGAACCATCTGTTGAATAGTGATAAACACCGTTTCCAATCAGAAAACAACCTCCCTGATCATCAGGATATATGCTTGCAAATAAGGAATTTTCTATAATTGCAGACCAGATGATACTGCCGTTTGTGTCGAGTTTTGTCAAATAAGGGACGTCCCAGGTTGTTTCAGTACATTCATATAATATTGTAAAAAGATTCCCATCGGATGATTTCGCCAGTTCACCATTCTGCAGATCAATCTCAGAAGAATAAACGGTAGCTGGTTCCAGTAAAATCGGTGTTCCATCAGGACTTAGTTTTTGATATTTTACTGAACGGGTGGTTTCATCTGATTCTGACCAGATTACGCTGATTGTATCATCATCATTTTCAACGCTCTCAAGATAGTAAATATAATTACCCTTGTAAACAGTTACTCCGTCGCCCCACATAACATTCTGTGCATAGGCTGCAACAACTACAATAATGGCACTACAAGATTTTCTGTGAAAATTAGCAAATTCTTGACATAAATGATAAGTAAATCAAACAGGAATTATCATGAAAAAATCAAATGAATTATTTAATACAATCCTTGGTTTAGATGAACCTTGGGAAGTTGAACGAGTGGATTTGTCTATTGAACAAAATGAAGTGACAATATATGTAAAATACAACTCAAATAAAGGGATTTGTCCCGAGTGTCAGCAAAAATGCGATATCTATGACATACGAGAATCAAGGAAGTGGAGACATTTAGACACATGTCAATTAAAGACTTATATTGTAGCCTCTTTGCCAAGAATAAAATGTCACGCACATAAAGTAAAAACAATTAGTGTTCCTTGGGCAGAATCTAATCAACATTTTTCCTATCTATTCGAAAGCTATGCCATTGAATTTTTGCAAGCTACTTTAAATCAAACAAAGGTTTCTCGTCTTTTGCGAATCAGCTTCAGCCAAATTAACACTATTATGAAAAGAGCTGTTAATCGTGGTTTGAAAAGACGTTCTCAAGCTGAAATAGAATATCTCGGAATAGATGAAAAGAGTATGAAAAAGGGACATAATTACATGACTATTCTCTACGATTTACAACAAGGTGTCGTCTTGGATGCAATTGAGGGAAGAAAAGAAGAATCTGCTATAAAAGTAATGCAATCGGTAAAAGAAAGCAATCATTGTGATTCTTTAAAAGCTGTCTCTATGGATATGTGGAAGGCATATATAAATAGCAGCAAAGCAGTTTTCCCCGATGTTGATATAGTTCATGATAAATTTCATCTGATGAAATATTTAAACGAAGGAGTTGATAAAACACGTCGTAAAGAAGCGTCTAAGCTATATAAAGTTGATGACAATAGTCTTAAACACACAAAATATTTATTCTTGAAGAATACTGAAAACATGACTGCTAAACAATCCCTGAGATTTGAAGAAGTAAAAAGCATGAATTTGGAAACTTGTAAAGCATGGGCAATAAAAGAAAATTTCAAGGAATTTTTTAACTGTACAACGATTAATAAGGGTAAGTTTTTCTTTAATGCCTGGTATAATGATGTCAAAGAAAGTGGATTGAAGTATATGATAGAAGTTTCAGACATGATAGCAAGGCATTGGAATGGCATCATAAGCTACCTTCGCCACAAAATAACAAACTCCTTATCAGAGAATATTAATGGAAGAATTCAGCAAATTAAAACAATCGCCAGAGGGTTTAGAGCATTTGAAAATTATCGGGTTTCTATTCTCTTTTACCTAGGAAATTTAGATATGTCCTCACAAGGAATCTTGTAGTACCACAATAATAAAAATGATAGGTAAAATCTTCTTTAACATGATAGCCTCCTTTGTAGTACTGTATATTTCATCAATGAAGCATTTTTTATTCCTTATTGTACTTTTATACAGACAATATTGAATTTGTGTTTATCTGATATGTAATAAATACTAACAATAGCAATTGTAAACTGATTTTATCTTTCATACTATTTTTTATTTTTATTCCGCTAGTAAAATTTATAGACTTCATGTAAGATTCTCCTGTCAATTTCGTTTACAAAAATTGTGTTCACAGAATTACAGTTAAATAATCGGGAGATTCTATGGAACTGAAAAATTTGGACGAAAGTATTATAAACGCACTCGATGGTACTGACACAAATCTCTTGCCATATATACCTTATATTTTGCAGGATTTCTGGGAGATTGGATCTTCTCCTCAAGATATCATTGCGATGATAAAAAAATAAAAAACAGACTAAAAAGAATTGAGAGTATTGGATCTGGGTTGTGGTAAAGGTGCTGTATCAGTAAATATTGCTAAAGAA
>JAQVBK010000112.1 GCA_028690365.1 Candidatus Cloacimonadota bacterium | reverse complement strand
CAACCGGAGCATCTGAGCCAAATGCAAGCTTAACTCCATTATTTAGTAGAGATCTGAAATTATAAGTGTATTTAGAGGTTTTCGTCCATATTTCTTCTATAAACTCAATATCAGATTTTAAATGAACAGGTTGAACTGTACACATTATATTGTTACTTCTCAACCTGCTGTGTTCTTCTGGTCTAACACATTGCAAATGTTCAATTCTATGACGCAGGTTATAATTTGTTTCACTGTTCACCATTTCAATTGCATTTATTACCGTTTGATTACATTTATCTCCGATTGCATGAATTGTAGATGGTATTTTGTGTTTTGCAGCTTTCAGTATCAATTCATGAAGAGCGTGTTCGCTCATTATCAGATTCCCGAAATTTTCAGGTTGATCGGGATAATGATTGAACATGCAGGCAGTCCTGGAGCCCATTGAACCATCCATAAAAATCTTCATACCTACGATTGGTATCCCTGTGAAATCTCCTGAAATATCATATTTTCGTGCAATTATTTCATCTAAAAGATCGTGTGGAAAATGCCACCAAAGACGGATTTTCCCTTTGGCTTTATACTTACAAAGCATTTCATAATCTTTTCCAGATTCCATAAAATGTACACCGCACAACCCCATCTGATACATTTCCATAACTGTTTTTTCAATTGAGTCTAACATTGATTTTTCATCAATATCTTCAATAAAGGGTATTATTAAATCCCAGGCTTTCTCTACAAGAATACCATTTGGCTGTCCGTCTGAGTCCTTTAAAATTTTACCACCTTCAGGTTGAGCTGTTTTATCTGTAATGCTAGCAATTTTCAAAGCCAGACTGTTCACCCAGCGAGTATGCAGATCTTTACTGGTAAAGCATACAGGGTTAGATGGGAAAATTTTATCCAGATATGTTTTATTAAGTATTCCCTTATCTTTCAAGAAGTTGAATTCCCAACCTGTTCCTTGAATCCATTTCCCTTCCTTCCCTCTATCAGGGTGGCTTAACAAACGTTCACGTACATACGATTCTTCATATACCCCATTCAGATCAACATTCATTCGTTTTCTCGCCAATTCACACAAATGTGTATGGGTATCAATAAAAGCAGGCAACAACATTCTCCCTGAAACATCAATAATTTCATACTCTTTCTTATCTGGAAACATAAAAGATTGAGTAATGTTTTTTATTAGATTTCCTTCAATTAAAACATTCGTATCATTTCTGAAAGTTTTATGTTTCACATCAGCTATTTTACAGTTACGCAAAATAATTCCTTTATTTTTCATATCATCTCCAGACTTTTTTTTACCTACAAATTTGCCGGCTTTTCATAGTAAAGAGATTTTTCCCTTTTCAGAAAAATTTACTTCTCTCTTCAACTAAAATTGAGTTAATTTTTTCTTTAACCATGAAGGAGAAAAATGAATTTTCTAAAAAGAATAATTGTCGTCACAAATTTACTATGTGTTTCTGCTCTACTTATTTTGGTTTCATGTTGGAGCAGAGTTGGTGAAGAAAAGCTATTCTCCAGAAAAGGAGACTCCAAACTCACAAAACTCAGCAAATTACCAGAGAATTACTATTTGGGCATCTCGTCAGAAAAAAGTTCAGAACAGGAAGCTATTACAGATGCTACTGACGATGCCATCAGAACAATTATTCAAGATTTGGGTGTAACAATGGAATTCGAATTCATCACTCAAAACGTAGAATCTGAAATAAATGGTCATTTGTCTGAAATAGGATACACGGAAAAAAATACCAAATTATATACAAAAGAATTTTTACAAATCAAACCAGAAAGCATTTACACGGAGAAATGGAAAAGAGTTTGCAGAGAAAAAACTGAATATTTCTACCTCGCCAGAATAGGAATATCCTTTTCTAAAAACAAGTATGAACAAATGCTTTCAAAAATAATTTCATCTACCATTGATTATTATACACGCATATTGAGTAATACCAATTTAAACTCTGACCTGGAAATTATTAAACTAATCTCAGACTTCGAAAACATCACTCAAACAGAAAAAAAATTCTCTGAAAACTATCGTTTTTCGCAAAGACCTGAGTTTCCTAAATTTAGACAACTGTCCTTGGATTACTCCCGATTTGTCTCAGACGTGATTTCTTCTATTGAAATCAGCAATCAGAGCAAAAATGAGAAATTTTTATCCAGGATAGAGCTTTTTTTGAAATTTAAAAATGAACCAATGAAGGAATTTCCTGTAACTGTTTCAGTTGATGATTTTAGGCAAATTTTAAAAACTGATAAAAACGGTAAATTGATTATCCAGATTAATCACAAACACAAAAAATTCACTAATCTGGAGCTATTCGCCGGAAGTTCACTCTCTGCCATCAACAACAAACAGAATCTGTTGATAGAAAATTTTGAATTACTATCTCCACTTTACCCATCCAATCTTATTATTGCATTTTCTACAATTTCGGTATTGCCGGTTTCATATTTTGAAAATGAATTAGTTAAATCATTCAGAACCAGAGGATATCAGACAACAGTTCTATCAGGTAAATACGATTTTTCAATTAAAATTATTCAATCATCCGAAGAAGTTAAAAACAATCACAAATACTCTCATTACATCTCTGAAGCCAGATTTGAGATAATTCTATCTGATCGTAATGGTAGAATCTTTGAGTCTTTCTCGCTACCGAATGAGGAATTTTTGGAGTTGCGGGGAATTGGAAATGATTTCAGGAGTTCAGCTTACAACAGTCTTGATATAAGGAATTATAGCTTCACCAAATTACTAATTGACAAAATAACCTCAGATTTCGAGAAAAAAATGATTGATACATTAATAAATTAGGAGTCGTAGTGAAATTTGGATATTTTCTGTTGTTGTTATTGATCATTATAGCAGAACTCTCAGCTTCTGAAATTGGATTATTAAGAATTTATGATTCATCAGATAAAACTATGAAAGTTATAGCAAAACATGATGCAGAAATAGTTCTGACTACAGACAATTACTTTGAGGTGCTGATAAATTTCTCTGCCAGAAATGATTTGGAGATTGAAAATATTCAATATGAAGTTATCCAAACTCCTGAAGAAATCTCACGAGCAATTGATGGATACAGAGATTATTCTCAAATGTACAATGAATTATTGCAAATTAGTCAGGATTACCCTGACATAGTAGATCTCTTTAGTCTCGGACCATCAACCTGTAAAACTTATTATTTACAGGGTATGCAAAATTACATTAATTATCAGCATGAAATTTGGTGTCTGAAACTTTCTGATAATCCCACTGTTGAAGAAAACGAAGCAAACGTTTTCTTTGCTTCTACAATCCATGCCCGCGAACCAATTTCGCTGGAAGTAAACATGCACATTCTTTACCATTTATTGGAAAACTACGGTAATGATGCAGACATAAGTTATTACATCAATAACACGCAAATTTGGTTTATTCCTCTGATGAATCCTGATGGACATAAAATGGTTATAGATCGGATAAGTATAATGCATAGAAAAAATCTGCGCGACAATAACAACGACCAGACACCCATTTCAAACCAGGATGGAGTAGACCTTAACAGAAATTTTGGTTATGTCTACGGAAGTAATGGCACTTCCAGCAATCCAACCAGCGATACGTACAGAGGTCCCTATGCCTGGTCTGAGTTAGAAAGTTCATACGCAAGAGACCTTATTCAGGCAAGACGTTTTTCTGCTGGAGTCACATATCATTCTTATGGTCAATGGGTGCTCTACCCGCTGGGTCATCTACCGGGAGCGTGCTCGCTGGATCATGAAATCATGGGGAATCTTGCAACTCAGATGGCCCTGACAATACCCAGAATAAGCGGAACCGGTCATTATACTCCTGCTCAGGCTGTTGACTTTGGTTATACTTGTCAGGGGACAATGGGAGACTGGGGTTATGCAGAAGAACGAGTTTTTGCTTATACAATTGAATTAGCAAGTTCATTTATCCCTGGATCTGAGGATGTTCCTACCATCGCTGCGGACAATCTGGAAGCAGCTATGATCATGTTGGGCAGACCACACAAAGCTGTCCTGACCGGAAATATAACTGACACAAGCGGAAATCCTTTAGAAGCAACGATTCATATTCATGAAATAGATGAACAGCAGGGCATGTCACAAGTAGAACCTTATACCAGTAGTATTACCTTTGGAAGATATGACAGACTCCTGTTACCCGGTAGTTATACGGTTACTTTCTCTGCTGAGGGACTTGTTCCTAAAACATACAATAATGTCATTATTTCATCTGATGCCAAAACCATTCTTGATGTAACTCTCAGAGAAATAGAATTATCTATTGAAATAATTGATTCACAAGTAAATCTGAATTGGAACAGTGTCCCTAATGCTTCACTTTATAAATTATACCGATCTGAAGATCCGAGCAATTTTCCTGAAGAACCTTACCTCACTACTCCATTGACTTATCATTCAGAAAGCATAACCGGAGTACAGAAATACTTTTATATGGTAACCGCAATTACAAGTGAATAAATTTAGCTTTAAAAATGACTATATGCAGTATCTGTGGCAACGAATTTGATTCAGGGAAAAGTTGTCCTTTCTGCGGTTCAAAACCAGACAACAGTAAACAACTAAACAAAAAACAAAAATACATTGTTTTCAATATTAAATCTGACATGCCTTCTGCAGATGAAGCTAATTTTCGTCTCAAGACAAAACTACAATCATTTAGAAAACAGGGTATACGATTTGTGAAAATAATCCATGGTTATGGTTCATCAGGCATAGGGGGAGAATTGAGATTTTCATTGCGTGAAAGTCTGAAGAAAATGAAAAAAAATAGAATCATAGATTTCTTTGTTACCGGAGAGAATTTTAGATCCGGTGATAATGAATGCAGAACACTGACTCATCTCTATCCTGCACTTCTGCAAGATAGCGATTATAACAATAACAACAAAGGAATTACAATTATTGTCTTACGTTAAACGAAAAATTTTGTTAACATACTCATTTACAATTTTCACTAAAATAAAAGGTTTGTTTTCTCTGATTGACAAATTTTACATTTTCTCAGAGTTGTGAAAAAGAGGTAAATTTATGATAAAATACAACAGCATTAATGTTGGTTTTCAAGGAAAAATGGTCTTAGAAGATATTAACCTGACTATTGAAGATGGAGAATCAGTTGCTGTAGTTGGGAAAAGCGGATCTGGTAAAACTGTTTTGGTAAAATGCCTGGAAAAATTAATAAACCCCGCCAGCGGTGAGATTGAGATAAATAAAAGAAGACTTTCTCAAATGAATAAAAATGAAATCAAAGAAATTAGGAAAAAATTTGCTATGCTATTTCAAAATGCCGGTCTATTCGATTCCATGAATGTTTTTCAGAACGTGGCTTTTCCTCTCGTAGAACACAGAAATCTGCCTGAAAATGAGATTTCTCGAATAGTTACAGAAAAACTTCTTCAGGTCGGTCTATTCGGAATAGAGGGAAAAATGCCTTCTGAACTAAGCGGAGGTATGCGAAAAAGAGTTGGAATTGCTAGAGCTCTGGTAATGGAGCCAGAACTCATCATCTATGATGAACCCACAACCGGACTTGATCCGGTTATAGGAATGGAAATCATCAATCTCATAAAGAAAATGCAGAAAAGCTACAAAATGACATCCATTATTATAAGTCATGATCTTGAATGTGTAAAAAGAACTGCAGAAAGAGTAATAATGATTCACGATAAAAAAAAACATTTCGATGGGAGTCTGGATAGTTTTCTAAACTCTGATGATCAGGAAGTTAAAAATTTCATAGGAGTTTACAAGAATGCTTAGTAATCTCAGAATCAAAAATGATGACAATGTTACCATTCTAACCGGAGCAGGAATTAGTGCTGAGTCAAGGATAAGAACTTTCAGAGATGGTAACGGATTATGGAATGAACATCGGGTCGAAGATGTAGCAACACCGGAAGGTTTCAGGAAAAACCCTGAACTGGTCTGGAAATTCTACAAAGCCAGATACAAACAATTATCTGAAGTAGAACCAAATCCAGGACATTACGCTCTGGTAGAACTGGAAAAAAAATGCAACGATGACTTTTGTCTCATCACTCAAAATGTGGACAATCTGCACAAACTGGCCGGCAGTAAGAATGTAATAGAAATGCACGGGACTCTGGTAAATTGTTACTGCTCCAACTGCAGATCATATTACTCTATGTCTGAAATTGATATGGAGTTACCGATTCCACTTTGTGAGCATTGTAATGGCAGACTTCGTCCCAACATAGTCTGGTTCAACGAAATTCCTTATGAACTTGACAAAATTCATGATGTCTTAAGCAAAACAAGCATCTTAATAGTAGTTGGTACCAGCGGACAGGTATATCCTGCTGCCCAATTTCTCTACTATGTAAAACGTAATGGTGGTTATACTATCGGTGTAAACCTTGAATTCACACATGATAGCAGTGTTTATAATGAGTTTCATAAAGGAAAATCAGGCGTCATACTACCTGAACTAATAAATCAAATTACCCAAATATGAGGAGTTTATTATGCTAAGTTTCGCTGAAGAATTATTGCTTTTAACCCTTGATGACGACAAGGGATGTTTCTGTCACATCTCCCCCATTACCATCGATTTTGCTTTAGCTGGTGCTATTCTGATGGATTTGGCTTTAATGGAAAAAATCGATACCGACATTGATAATTTGACAATAACTGACGACAGTCCTACCGGTGATGAAATCTTTGATACAATAATCACCTTAATTAAGGAATCGGAAGAACCTAAAAACGCCTTATACTGGATACGTGAGATCAAAAACCGTTGTGTTAATCTTAAAGATGTCTTGATTGAAAGACTTGTCACCAAAGGCATTCTAAAGAAAGAAGAAAACAAATTCCTATGGGTTTTTAAACAGAGAAGATATCCCATAATCAATAATAGGGAGAAAAAGGAAGTCAAAACGAGAATCAGAGAATTGATTTTATCTGACGAAATTCCTGACCCCAAAGATGTTGTTATCTGCTCATTAATCAGTGCCTGCAATTTGACCGGCAAGATCTTCACTTCAGATGAAATGGATCGAGCCGTAAAGAGAATGTCTGAAATCGCCAGAATGGATTTAATCGGACAAGCTCTATCTAAAGCCATTAATCAATTCATGGAAATGATAACCTTTGCTGTAACTACAGCTACTTAGGACAGTTCATGCAGACGATTACTTTCGATTTAAATCAATTTCTCAAAGCAGTTTCCTTCGCTTTGGATTTTGTAGAAATTGACATCCTGGGAGCTTCAGCGAATCATTCCAGACGAGTAGCATATATATCCAACAGAATTGCAGAAACAATGAAATTACCAACATCAGAGCAGGCGGATATCACAGCTTTTGCCATTATGCATGATAATGGTCTGGCTGAAGAAGTGGTTAATTCTCAGTTAAAGTTCGATAAATTACCACAACTCAAAAGAATGGAGGGATTCAGAGTTCACTGTGAATTTGGAGAAAACAATATTAGAGACTATCCGTTTATGACCAACTTAACAGGAATAGTCAAATATCATCATGAAAATTATGATGGCAGTGGTTTCTTTGGACTTAGAGGAGACGATATTCCTTTATTGGCTCAAATTATCGGTTTAGCTGATTTCACTGATAATTACCTCCACTTCGAAAGAGGAAACAAACTCACTATTGATGATTTCATCAAAAAAAACATTGGGAAACGCTTTTCGCCTCAGGTTGCAGAAGCTTATCTGGAAGTAAGCAATACAGTGAAATTCTGGTTGGATCTGCAAAATGAACACATCCACCTGGCTCTGGACAGACATTCCATAAAAAATTCAATAGAAACCAATTGGGAAAAGATTTTCTCTATAACCAAAGTTTTTTCATCCATAGTTGACTCAAAATCAAAGTTCACTTTCAGACATACTAAAGGAATAATTGAAAAAGCGGAAGTTGCAGCTGATTTCTACGGAAAAGGAGAAGAAGAGAAAATTAAACTAATGATAGCAGCCAGCCTGCATGACTTGGGTAAACTGGCAATCTCAACCTCAATTCTGGAGAAAAATGGACCTCTCGATCAAAAAGAATTTAATAGCATGAAAACTCATACCTATTATACAAAATATGCTTTATCTCAGATAAGCAATTTTGAAGACATCAGAGAATGGGCGGCTAACCATCATGAAAAACTCAATGGCAAAGGTTATCCTGAATCTCTCACTGCTGATGCACTCGATTTCAATTCCAGGTTGATTGCCTGTATTGACATCTATCAGGCACTTGCTGAAGATAGACCTTATCGCAAAGGAATGTCTTTTGACAATATTCTTCAGATCATGGAAAAAATGGCTGACGATTATAGCATAGACAAAGATATTGTAACTGAGTTAATTCCTTTTTTTATTAAGAATGAATTAAGATAAATCTCTTTATAATTTTCAATAGAATGTGAGGTTACATGAAATCTTATCGTAAAGAACTTTGGTTTGAAACAACTTCCCGCCGGGAATTTATCAATATAACTCCCACTATTAACAAATGTTTGCAGGAGAGCGGAATCAAGGAAGGTTTGTGTCTGGTAAATGCTATGCATATTACTGCCAGTGTTTTCATCAATGATGACGAATCAGGACTACACAGTGATTTCGAGAAATGGTTGGAAAAACTGGCTCCGGAGAAACCTTATTCGCAATATAGGCACAATGGTTTTGAAGATAACGCTGATGCACATTTGAAAAGAACCGTTATGGGCAGAGAAGTTGTAGTAGCTGTTACCGAAGGAAAACTGGACTTCGGTCCCTGGGAAAGAATTTTTTATGGTGAATTTGACGGTAAACGCAGAAAAAGAGTGTTAGTGAAAATTATCGGAGAATAAAATTTCTGCTTTTATAAAAAAGCAGAGACATTCCCTTCTCAGGAAATGTCTCATTTCATTAACTATCTAACTAAATTTAACTTAAGTGCTTTACGCCTCTGACAGTTCAGTAATCAACTCATTTATAAGTTCTTTCACTGATACAATTTTATCTAACCGATATGCATTTCTACCGCAGAAAATCAATCCTTTATCGAGATTTCCATAATAAGCGTTTACTAAGGCATCAGCTATACAGAATTTTGCCTTTTCTACCTGACAAGCGGTTAGACAACGATAATTGCAACGAAATGACACTTTTTCCAGAACTTCTATTTTTTTTATGAAATTGTTTCTTATTGCTCTACCAGGCATTCCCACCGGACTCTTGATAATAACAATATCGTCTTCTCCTGCATTAATATAGGCTTGTTTAAATTCTTCTGACACATCACATTCATTAGTACAGACAAATCTGGTTGCCATTTGAACTCCTGAAGCTCCCAGAGAAAGCATTCTTGCTATATCTTTTCCTGTATAAATACCACCTGCTGCAATAACAGGAATCTTCTTCCCAAACTTATCCTCATAAGGTTTTATCACTTCCAAAACCTGAGGGAGAAGTATTTCCAACGAATACTTATCTGATTCTTCCAGTTGTGATTCACTAAAACCCAAATGACCACCAGCCAAAGGACCTTCCAATATAAACGCATCAACTATTCTGTCGTATTTCCTCCATGATCTTAGTATCAATTCCGCAACTCTTGCTGAACTAATAATAGGAACCAGATTAATTTCCGAATCTTCAACCAGCAGAGGCAATTTTGTAGGTAAACCAGCACCAAATACCAAAGTATTAACATTTTCTTTAGCTACTGTTCTCACCAAATCGTCTGCATTACTCAAAACGCCCATTATATTTACGGCAAGATGTCCGTCAGTAATTTCTCTCGCCTTGTTGATCTCTCTTATCAGTGCTTCTTTCGACAATCTTTCGTAATCATTCTTTGAAGCCTCCAGATCACCCAGTCCAATACTAGATATTGTTCCGACACCGCCTTCGTTAGCAACTGCCGAAGCAAGTCCTGCCAATGAAACTCTCACACCCATTCCACCTTGAATAATTGGAATTTTGCAAACAGTTTTTCCTATTGTTAGTTGGGGTATATTCATATATCCTCCGTTTTTTTACAAATATTTTTTTGTTGTTTTCTTCTGATCTTTATGTAAACCTAAATCTTGTAGTTTTTTTCATAATAATCGTAATTAACTGAGATTAGCTCAATTGCGGTAATCTATGAAATTAACTGCTTATGTTTTATCAGTTTGACTAC